>CAZIEC010000087.1:0-9810 GCA_964538145.1 uncultured archaeon | reverse complement strand
GATAAGAACATGCTTATTAACATGAATACCGCATTTAAGCCCAAGTAAATGGCAAGAGATATTAAAAACGTTTTTAAAAAATTCATGGATTTATCGACTCCTAAAAATATGATGCATTTTAAATTAATTTCTACTATATATTTATTTCTTAGTGTTTTCAACTATTTAAATATTTAAAATATTTTTTAATCAATATAAATAAAATTACATGTTTCTCAAATCAAGTTCGAATGTTTGAATAATGAAATTGCAAATTAATAAAGATTTCAAATAAAATTTAGTTAAAATAAAATTAATTATAAATTTTTAAATTCTGGATGTTCTAAAAAGTAGTTTTTGAAATTCTGTCCATTCTGAACATATGCTCCAGAAGTTTTTTCCCCGACCAATTTTCCAGTTTTCGGGAGTTCTTTTTTGATCTCTGCAGGAATGCCCACGGCTAAAGTTCTGGGAGGTAATTCTTTATTAACTAACACGGCACCAGCTCCCAGCATTGATCCATCCCCCATTTTTGATCGATGTAAGACATTAGAACCAATTCCTACTAAACAACCATTTCCAATGACACAAGGACCATGAATCATTGCATGGTGTCCTATAATGCAATCATCCCCAATTTCTACCGAACTGTTAATTTCTATGTGAATCGTGACATTTTCCTGAATGCTGGTATTTTTTCCAATTTTTATTGAACCCCAATCACCCCGCAAAACGGCACCAAACCACACGTTAGCCCCTTCTCCGATGGTTACATCTCCAATTATTACCGCAGTGGGCGCTATATAAGCAGTCTCGTGAATTTGGGGTTCTTTACCATTTACCGGACTAGGCATTATAATTGGCATTTTAATCTCAAATATCATTTTAATTAATTGGTGATTGAAATATTTGGAATAATAAGAAATTTTTGGAAGTTTTATCATCAAAATTAGATTTATTTATAAATGTGAAAGAAAACAATCATGTTTCTAAATAGATATTATATTTTTCCAAAGTTAAGTTTTTTAAGGACAAAGATTATAATGAGTTTATATGAGATGATGAACAAGATCTCTTTTATTTATAACTTTATTTTAATACATGATTGATAAAGAAAAAAGGTGTTTTCATGCAATTAAAGCAAATTTTTACGCCAGATTTTGATGAACGCATTTCAAGAATGAAAAATAGGATAATTTCTCAACCACACGAGATTTGCATCGAACGAGCAAGAATTTTCACTGATTCTTACAAGAAAACAAGAGGAGAACCGAGTCAAATTAGATTTGCTAAAGCCTTGGCAGACGTTTTAGATAAAATGTCCATAAAAATTTGGGAGGATGAATTCATTGTTGGAAATCGATGTTCAAAATTAGTTGGAACTCCATTATATCCAGAAGTTAGAATAGATACCATTGAATTGGATTTAGATTTATATGATACCCGTCCTGTCCAAAAATTTTTATTAAGTGAAAAAGATCGTAAAGAATTAAGAGAACAGATAATACCATATTGGAAAAACGAAGAAGATACGGTTCAAGAACGTTTTGTTTCTTATTTAAGTGAAGATTTAAAACAAAGAATGCTTGATTTAGTATACGTAATTGATACCGATATGACAAATGGTATTGGACACTTCTTTCCAGGTCATGAAAATGTATTTAAATATGGATACGATGGATTGCTTGAGACCGTTGAAAATAAGTTAAAAGATGATTCAATTGAAGAAGAACAACAATTATTTTTAAATTCTGTTGCCATAGTTTTAAAAGCTGTTAAAAATTTTATCCTGAGATTTTCAAGATTAGCGAACGATATGGCTGAAAAGGAGGAAAACCCTAAAAGAAAGGCAGAATTAAAAGAAATAGCTAAAATTTGTTCTAGCATATCTTGTAATCCCCCAAAGAATTTTAAAGAAGCAATTCAATTGCTATATTTCACTCATTTAATATGTGGAATAGAAGATGGAGGATTTGCAATAAGTATTGGGCGTTTTGATCAATTATTATTTCCATATTATCAGAAAGATAAGAAAGAAGGAATAATCGATGATGAAACTGTTAAATTCCTCATAAAATGCTTTTTCATTAAACTTTCAACTTTATGGAATTATGTCTTGAATAAAGGAATAATTGCTGCTGAAGGACCACCAATAGCTGAAAATCTGACAGTAGGGGGGCTTGATCGAAATGGAAATGATGCAACAAACGATTTATCTTATCTAACTTTAGAATCCTATGCCGAGCTTCAAACTGTTCAACCAACTTTTTCGGTGAGAGTCCACGAAAATACTCCAACAGAATTTTTAATTAGAGTTGGAGAGGCTGTAAAAGCGGGTGCTAGCATTGCATTATTTAATGATGATGTAATGATTCCTGGATTAGTTAACTTAGGATATTCATTAGAAGATGCCAGAGAATATGCACCAATTGGTTGTGTGGAACCTGCTCATCCACATAAAACTTTAGGATGCACGAATGCATCTCAAATAAATGTTGTCAAGTGCCTTGAACTTGCATTAAATAATGGAGTTGATATGTTCAAGCGACAAAAAATTGGTTTAGATACTTCAAAAGAAATAAAATCTTATGAAGATCTGTGGAATGCCTTTAAGGAACAATTACAATTTTTCTTAAAATCACTAGTTGATACGATGTATTATTTAGATAAAGCTATTTCAGAACTTAGTCCACAACCATTTTTATCTTCCACAATAGATGATTGCATCAATCGAGGAAAAGATATCACTAATGGAGGAGCAATTTATGATTTCACCACGACTCAATTAATAGGACTGGCGACAGTAGCAGATAGTTTAGCTGTAATAAAGAAAATTGTTTTCGAAAATAAAGAATTATCAATCGAAGAATTAACCGAAATGTTAAAAAGGAATTACAGAGGAACTTATCGGGAGAAAAAGGGAGAAGAATGGAGACAAATCTTTTTAAACAAAATTCCCAAATTTGGTAATGACATTGATGATGTGGACCTTATTGCTAGAGATGTAGCAAGATTATTTTGCGAAGAAGTTAGAAAACATAAAAATTATCGAGGAGGTAATTATAATCCAGGTATATACTCTACATCTTTTCATTTAGCATTTGGAGCATTTACAGCAGCTAGTGCAGATGGACGAAAATCACGAGATCCTCTTTCAAATGGTGTTGGACCATCTAACGGGGTGGATAAAAAGGGACCAACGGCAATCCTGAACTCGGTCAAAAAACTTGACAATAGCTTGCAAACAAACGGTAATTCATTAATCTTGGCATACAATCCCAGTAGTTTTAGAGTAGATCTATTTCCAGCATTGATCCGCTCTTATTTTGTAAAGGATGGAGGATACCACGTTCAATTTAATGTTGTCGGAAAGCAAACTCTTTGCGATGCCCAAAAACACCCTGAAAGATATCCTGGTTTAGTTGTAAGAATTGCTGGATATTCTGTTCTGTTTAATGAACTTTCTAAAACAGCCCAAGATGATATAATAGCTAGAACCGAATATTAAATCATGAATTCCTTATTTTTCTTGAAAATAAGATATATTTTTTATAATTTTATTAATTTTTATAAAAAATACTTGATTTTAAGCAACTTTAAGGCCTAAATGCGAAAAAGGAATTCAAAATCAATAATTTTAAATCATAATTGTTAAACTTGCAATTGTAAATTTATAAATGCATTTTTTCATTGTTCTTCATTGAAATTTTGATTTTTATTCTTACAAGAATTAAATTAAATATAACTCAAAGATTTATAAGAAAAAATTGGATTATTTATTCAATTAATAACTATAAAACTCATGATTGAAAAATGAATTTAACAGAATTACAAGAAGAAATTATCTCTTTAAAAAAAAAATTGAACGTGACCATTCTTGCCCATTATTATCAAACTTTAGATATTCAAGAAATAGCGGATTATTTAGGAGATTCTCTGGGGCTTTCTAAGATTGCCAAGGAAAAAGCAAGAACAAAATACATAATTTTTGCTGGAGTGGATTTCATGGCAGAAACAGCTTCTATTTTAAATCAAGATAAACACGTGTTAATTCCTAATCCAGAATCTTGCTGCCCAATGGCTGCTTTTTTAACAGATGAAATGGTCAGGGAATATAAGAAGAAATGTCCAGGTTTACCGGTAGTTACCTATGTAAATAGTACAGCTGCAGTAAAAGCAGAATCAGATGTTTGTTGTACGTCTTCTAATGCAGTAAAAATAGTAAAAAGAATTAGCGAAGAATATGGAGTTGATGCTGTACTTTTTGGTCCTGACTATAATTTAGCAGATTATGCAGAACAACAATCTGGTATTAAAACTATAAAAATGCCAGAAAATGGCCATTGTTACGTACATTCACAATTGACATTAGAAGAGATAAAAGAAAGAAGAAAAGAACATCCAAATGCGCTACTCCTCGTACATCCTGAATGCACGAGAGTTGTACGAAAAAGTTCTGATTTCGTAGGATCAACTGCCCAGATGTATAATCGGGTTAAAAATGGTTCTAGCAATGAAAAAGAATTCATTATTGGAACCGAGATAGGGTTAATGGAAAGAATGGCGCAAGATTTTCCTGATAAAAAATTTTATTTAGCAAGTAAAAAGATGGTATGCTATAACATGAAAAAACACACAATAGAATTAATCAAGCATGTCCTAGAGAATTTAAGTGATCCTTTCTTTGAAGTTAAAGTTCCTATAGAAACAGCCAAGAGAGCATTGAAACCAATAGAAAAAATGTTAGAATATTCACGATGATATTTCATAAAGATTATAAATCATTCTTGTTTTGTTAGAGAAGTTCCACAATTTGGGCATTCTCCCCAACTCAATTTAACATAATAATGACAATTTGGATTAGGGCATTCAATTTCGGAATCTTCAAGTTCGAGTTTCTTCTTGAACATCATGCTAACCTTACTTGCAGTAGAAATATCTTGAATTAATTGTTCAGGTTTGAATTCTATTCCACATCTTGGACATTTATTCACTATATCCGATTCCAACATCGTCTTTCCGCATTTTGGGCAAAAACCACGAACCTTCTCAATTAACTCATCGAAAAACTGGTTGATATCTTCATTAATTGCAACGACATTTAAATCTTCATACCTCTCTGAACCTTCAATGATGTTTATCAATGAATTCAAACCACCTTTAGAGCGAGCAAGTTTTTCAGACTGTAATGCCAAGTCCATGAGAAAAGTTTTTGAGAAGCCCATATCTAAAGCATTTTTTATCAGAATTTTTTCAATTAGCATTTCAAAGGGTTCTTTTATTCCTATAATGCCCTTGCTAGGATCGGCATCCCATATCAGGTCCATTTTAATTAATTCTCCTGATATTTTTTCAGCTATAGCGTCAAGATCCAAGATGGACTTCAGTCCGCTTAAATTCATCTTGATTAAAATATCCTGTAAAGTTTCATTTATTAAGTGAAGGGTCATTGTTCCTACAATGTCCTTTTCATGAAAGAAAAACATGTCTTCCATTCTTTGGAACATGTAAAATCCAAGATTACTTGACATTATTTTATCAATATAAAATTCTATTCTCAATTTTTTGACATTGTAATGCTTACAAAATTCTTTCAATTCAAATTTATATTCTTTAGTTGTAACTGAATTTAGAAAGATATAAAACATTGTTAAAAATAAATCTTCATTTTGGTCAATTGAGAAAAATTTATCTCCAATTTTAGATATAATCCCCACAATTTTAAAGATTATTGAATCTTCAATGCTAATTTTCTTATAAAATTTAATGAGATCATCTAATTTGAGTGTGATATCCCTTAATTTGTCATAGTATAATAAATTATCTTCTTGATTAAAGAATTTCTTGTTTATTTCTTCTATTCCTTTATTAGTAATGTAATAACGAGGTTTTTTATCCTCGTGAATCTTTTTCTTTATTAAATCTTGGTCCAAAAGCTTGTTTAGATATTTTGAAAGAGTTGATTTGCTCATGTTGCTAATCTTTTCAAAATCAGTAAACCTTTGTGGTCCCATATTCTTAAGTAAGAATAAAATGCGCTGTTCGTAATCCAATTTAGTGATTAATGAATGAATTTTTGACTTAATTAAGTTATCAGCACTTTTATTTGACATATTGTAAAAATCAAATTTATATTATTTAAACCTTTGTTCGAACTAATATATTTATATCAAACTCAAACAAAAGTATAAAACTTTATTATTAACATTAAATTTTATCATAAATTGTTTAGCTTTAAAAAAGAGCTTTTGGAAGTATAAAAGCTTTAAAGTATTCATAAATGTTTTTGGAAAAGGAAAAATGTGAAAATATTAATTTTAAGTACACATTAGAGGTTTAATGTCAATTGTTAGCTTAATAATGTTTAATTTTTAAAACAATTAACTTTTTATTTAAAAATCTATTTTCTCTTAAATTGTAAGTAAATTAATAAAAATTTCTCGTGATAACATGTCGCTTCAAAACCCTAACATTTTAGAAAGGATTAAAAGGATTGAAGAAAGGTTGGACATGATCGAAAAACGATTATTAAGGATAGAACAACGAATAGGACATATTCCACCAAGCCCTCCGCCACCACCAGAACCATTCAAACCTCCAGGACCTCCTGAACCTTTTAAATTTTAAGTGATTGAATGTTATTTTTTAAGAGTTAGGTCATAATCCTTAGCTTGTAATAGTTCAAACCTTAGTATAATTTAAGAACGAAAGACCTTAATTAAAAATTCTTTTATTTTAAGTTTAAATAAAAATTAAAATTAATAATTAAAAAGTCTGATAAAAATGGCACAATACAGGTTTAGATTAACTGGAGTTCCTCCAGATCAAGCCATGAAAATGATTGAGATTGATCCAAATCAAAATATAGCAGAGATTAAAAAAACCGTTCAAAGAGAATATAAATTAAACCCAATTCTCGCAATTCAATTTATTTTTAAAGGAAAAGTTTTACCAGACGATCTCAAGTTCTCGAAGATAGGAATCCATCCTAAGAAGGATGTCATTACTGTCATGGCGACTCAAGCTGGAGGGATCTAATTAATTTATTTTAATTGTTTTATTATTTTTCCTATTTTTTTTTGTATATCTTATTAATTTAGTTATTTTTTAGAAATTTATTAATAAGATTTTAAATTTCACTTTAATTTAATAAAAATAATCTTTAATCAGATTTTTTACTTTAAAATGGAAGAAAGAACAAGAATTTCTATTCAAAAAATCAAGGATAATGCTATTAAAACAGCAGTATTTAATGCTTTAAACGACATAAACGCAAATTCATTATTTAAGAAAATTGGAATGAAAATTCTTATCAAACCCAATATTTTAATGGCAAAGCCGCCTGAAGATGCTGTAGATACCCATCCAGAAGTTGTTCGTTCTGTCATACAATGGATAAAACAATTTAAACCTGCAAAAATTTATGTTTGCGATTCTAGTGGCGGCCAAAAACCAGGAATCACGGAAGAATCAATCAAAGTAAGTGGAATAGGAAAAGTTTGTGAAGAAGAAGGGGCAGAATGTATCCCATTCGAAAAGACTAAGCGAAAGTACTACAAAATTGAAAATCCACTAGAGTTAGAAGGGATATATTCTTCAGAATTATTAAAAGAAGTTGATTTGATTGTAAACGTGCCAAAAATTAAAACTCATGGACAATGTTTATTAACGTGTAGCATAAAAAACATGTTTGGAACCGTCCTTTTATCAAATAAAGCGAGAGTTCATGCCCAAGCAGCTACATTGGATAGATTTACATCAGCTTTAGTTGATATATATTCTGTTTCTAAACCTCAATTAACGATCGTTGATGGATATCTTTGTCAAGAAGGGCAGGGTCCTTCTAAGGGTGATATTGTAAAATTAGGAATCATTTTAGCTGGGTTTGATGGTGTTGCTCTTGATAGTGTAATTTGTAAAATTATTGGGTTTGATATATCTGATGTTTTATATCTAAAAAAAGCAGAGTCAAGAAATTTAGGAACTACTAAATTAGAAAATATTGAGCTCTTAGGAGAAGATCTTGAATCTGTAAAAAGAAGCTTTAAAAAACCCAAAATCCATCCAGTTTCAATTCCAGTTCCTCATTGGTTGGCAAATTACATCGGAAAGACTGTTTTTAAAGCAAGAGTAGAATTTGACAAAAAAAAGTGTAGATTATGTGGTACATGCTGGGATAATTGTCCAGTAAAAGCAATAAATCCACCTGAGGTTATTAAAAAAGGAAATGTTCCAAAATGGAATAAGAAAAAATGCATTACTTGTTATTGTTGTGTTGAATTATGCCCATATCAAGCAGTAGATTTCAAATTAAATTTCGCAAAAAATTTCATGTTATCTTGGTTAGGATTAAGTTGCATCATTCTCATTTTGGCTATAATTGGGATTATTTTTTGGTTAATTTGAAAAATCTTTTTATTTTAATTAATCCAATTTAAAAAATGAAAAATATTTAATAAAATAATGAAAAGCTCTTGAGAAATTTATAATATTTTTTCATTTTAAGTAAATATATTAAAAAACAAGGTTTTTACTAAACATGAATTAAGATAATACTACTAAAATTAAAAATTCTTGAATGTTTTTAAGCTTAAAATCTATATTATATATAATATTTACTTGTAATGTATAAAACTTGAAACGGGGCATTAAATTGAAATTTACCGTGTTAAATGGAAGTCCAAAAGGAAATGAAAGCGTGTCTTTACACTACATATTATATATTCAAAAAAAGCATCCAGAACATGAATATAAAGTTTATAATGTTGCGCAAAAAATAAAAAGATTAGAAAAGGATTCAAGCAAATTGCATGAAGTTCTTGAAGATATTAAATCATCTGATGGAGTAATTTGGAGTTTTCCAGTTTATGTAATGTTGATTTGCTCTCAATTCAAAAGGTTCATCGAACTAATCTTTGAAAATAGTGCCGAAAGTTATTTTAAAGATAAATATACTGTTGCTCTCTCAACATCAATTCACTTTTATGATCATACTGCGAATAATTATATTCACTCAATTTGCGACGATTTAGGAATGAAATATGTTGATTATTTTGCAGCAGATAGTTGGGATCTATTATATCCGGATAGAAGAAAAAAATGGTTAATCTTCATGGAAGCGTTCTTTAAAGCGATTGAAAATAATGAACCAACCGTTAAATATTATAAGCCTCTCGAATACAGAGATTTTACATATGAACCGCAAGAGTTATCCATTTATGGTGATAAAATAGATACTAAAGGAAAAAAAGTCTTAATCCTCTCCGAAGATACCAGCAATGATTCCAATTTAGGAAAAATGGTTAATTTTTTAAAAAATGTGTTTTCAAACAATGTTGAATTAGTAAATATACATGATATCAATATGGCTGGACCTTGTATAGGTTGCGTGAGGTGTGGATATAACCACGAATGTGTTTACAAGGATAAAGATGGTTTCACGGACTTTTGGAACAACAAGGTTCTTAAAACTGATATCTTAATATTCGCTGGCAATATAAAAGATAGATATCTTTCATCTCGATGGAAAATGATTTTTGACAGGTCATTTTTCAATAACCATGTTCCCACTTTAATGAACAAGCAAATTGGATACATCATATCTGGTCCTTTCAGTCAAATACCTAACTTAAAAGAAATGTTCACGGCACAAGCAGAACTCCAGAGGGCTAATTTAGTAAATTTCATTTCAGATGAGTTCGGAGATTCCAAATATATCAGCTCTTTATTATACATTTTAGCTAAAAAAGCTGTAGAGTTTTCACGCAATAATTTCGTTAAAATGCATACATTTCTTGGAGAAGGCGGAATGAAAATTTTCAGGGATGATAT
>CAZIEC010000086.1:0-9897 GCA_964538145.1 uncultured archaeon | reverse complement strand
TCTGTTTTAATAGTTTTTACCAAACCAATATGATCGATATGGATATGCGTGATTATGCAGTAATCAATCTGTTCAATCGATATTCCGATTTTTTCTAATGCTGAAAATAATGATTCTTTCCATTTTCCAAAATTTAATCCCGCATCAATCAATATCCATTTATCTTTTAATTTAAAAAGATAAAGGCAGACATATTTTACAGGAAAAGGAACATTTATTTTTATTTGATAAATCTTATTAATTTGAGTTATTTCAGCTTTAAAATCTATCAATGCTACCATAAAAAAAATGTAATAAATTAATTATGAAAATTAAATATGAATTTATTAATTTATGATTTTTAATTTTAGAATTCTCAATAAAATTAAACTGAAAAGAACATAGCTTCAATTTTCATTGTAAGAAGAAAATTGACTTCTCTTTCGCATTTTCTTCACTTTTTTACTTTTTATTAAAAAAGGTGTAATAATGAATTTAAAGCATTTAATAATGTTAAAATTCGTAATGGGGCTTCATTTCAATTTTAAGATTAAAATTTTTTTCAGTATTGAATAAAAAAATAAAAAAATTAATAATTATAATTCAGGATTTCAGTCCAAAATACATGAACCAAAAACTGCTAAGAAAACCAACTCTTACGAAAATTAGCGCTATTCCTGGAGCAGTTAGGCCTTCTAACATACCAAAAACACAAAAACAAAATGATCCAATAGAGAGTAAGAAAAATTTCTTACGTATCACGCCAGTTGCTTTGATTCCTTTTATTAAGAATCCAAATCCAAGAATCACCATTATAAAAAGAATCATAATCGCTGTCAAAATTCCACCAGGAGATAGAGATTGCAAATTATAATCGATTAAACCAGTTCCAGGAGCAGGTGGAGGATTAAATTGGAACGTAGAGAGGGGATCAAAAAACATTAGAACTTCAAAAATTATGCTTAAAATAATTGAGATGGAAAAAATAAACCATTTGGATTTAGGATTAATTATATTCACACCTATGTATGTAGCTGTAATTATAGTAGGTGCTAACCATATATAGCTTAAAATTCCTACTAAACCATAAGTATTATTGAAATTTTGGTTAAATGTAACCACATATATAAAATCTAAAAATACACCTAAAAATAGCAATCCAGCGAAGATGTTTGCTAATGCTAAATAAGACAAAATTTTAGCATTCAATTTTTTTGCTTTATAGAGAAAGTAAAATCCAAAAATAATGCCAAAAATGACGACGCATGAAGCAGTAATTCCATCAATCCAACCAGCAATGTCAGACAACATTATCTATTAAAAACCCCCAATTTTTTAACTAAAGATTTATAAAAAATAAAAAAATGTTTTTTGATGTTTATCTTAACAAGATTGAATTATTTAAATTTAATGATTTATTGTGATGAAATTTATCAAATTAAGTTTTAAAGGTTCATGAGAAAGAGTTAATATTAAAGGAATTCTTTAAGGATTAATCAATTTTCTTTCTAATGATTTTTAGATTTAATTAAACCATTAAAATAAAAGGTCGAAATGGGACTTTTCATTTAACTCTTTCAAATTAATAAAGAAAAAGAAGTAGTGCTTAACTAAAATTAAAAGTTTTTTAAAAAAGAATTATAAAATAAGATTAAAAATTTAATCTTTAAACATTTCTTTTAATTTTTTAGATAATTCTTTGGCGTCAGCTTCAGAACTCTCTAATAAATTAAATACTTCTTGAGTGTTTACTTTTAAGGCGCCATGTAATAGTTTTTCAAGACCAATTCTAGTATTTAATCTTTCTGTTTTTTGT
Organism: uncultured archaeon; assembly: GCA_964538145.1. Classification (GTDB taxonomy): domain Archaea; phylum Asgardarchaeota; class Lokiarchaeia; order Sigyniarchaeales; family SOKP01; genus SOKP01. Next base: position 8,102 of record CAZIEC010000086.1, on the reverse strand, counting down.
AAATGAAAGATGACTCTTCCTAATTCATCTTTTAATGCACCTTCTGCATTCAAACAAATTCTTAAAAGAGCAGGAGCTAACTCTTCTATGGTTTCAAGGCTTACCTTGCTGGCTAGATTGTAAATATTTTTTATTTGATCATCTGAAAGATTTAAAATCTTTTCTTGAATTTTTAAAATTTCCATTTCTTTTTATCACTTCTATAATCTTTAATTATTTTTTTTTCTAATTAAAATTAAAAATTAATTCATATTTAAATCTATTGGGATAAAATCCTTCACGCTTTCTGAGAATTCGGTTATGCTCCTCAGATTCTTACAATTTTCCGTCTCAAAATTCCAGAATCGTGATCTTAAATCATTATTAATAATTATTCCCACCTAAATGGGAGAAAATGGAATAGTTCACATTTTAAACTAAATTAATAAGTAAAAAAAATGCATTTTTGATTTTTTCTGTCATTTTTTATATTTAATAAGTACAGAATTGGTAATAATTCTGATTGAAATTGTAATGAATCGGTCATAAAATGATAGAAAGCATATCTAAAAAACCTTAATTTTAAAAGTATTATTTTAGATTTCGGAAAAAAAATTCATTCATTTATTTTAAAAACAGATCATTTCAAAAAACATTTAATTTATTTCCCGATCAATATTATAAAGAATTTTATAATAAAAATTAATACCTGATTAAAATGAAGGCGATATAACATGGAAAGTGAGTTAGAAAAAGAGTTAAGAAAAGTAATTAGAAAGGAAAAACTGCAAAGTAAATTAACCAAATATATGACAAGTTGGGGTAAACCACTATTATATGTCTTACCAGTTATTTTAGTAATAATGGCATTATTAACGCTTCTAAACATTACCATTTTAGATATAACATTACAGATTGTCTTTATAATTATATTATTCACATATGGCATTAATTCAATTATATTAATTCTGGGAGCATTGACTACAAATAACTCTTTAAAAAGGCGGTTAGATTTTGAACGTAGGCGCGGAAGACCCATTGATAGTTTAGATGGTTTTGAGTTATTATTTGCAGGGGTTAAAAGAGTAACGGGACTTTTAAAGACAATAGGGGTCATCTGCTTGATTGCCTTGACTTTATTTTCGATCATGATATTCTTTCCAGATTTCATGGACATTGGATATGCTGCAATAGGCTTTGCTTTGATTGGTTTTGGTTTAGCATTATTAATAAGAAGTCTCAACCTAAACATACACGATGTCAATGGATTACAAGATTTCTATAAACCAACAACGCATCAAATCTTTTTAGATAACTTTTTTGAAGAAATATTTTCCAATCATTTAGATCCAGTTACTTTTTTAAAATGGGACGAATATTTAGCAGGAATTAATAAATTACTTAATCCTAAATTTATACAAAAAGTCAATGAACGAGAAGAAGGAGAACTTCCCATAACATTTGCTATAGAATCGATATTATTTCTTTATTACTTGAGATTTCAAGGAGTTTTAACAGATGATCAATTTACCAACGAGCTTAAAGAAATCATAAATGTTGATTCTCCTGATTATGACATAGAAAAAGGATTATTCATGGAAGGATCTTGGTATTTTTCAACCAAGGATATATACAAGCTTTTTAATTACATTAAGGATTATAATCCGGGATTCTTCACCATTATTGACAGACTTCAATTAGAATTGGCGGATAATATAGAGCGAATATCTTCCGATCCTATATACATGGATACTACTGCTCAAGAATATGTTTATCTAAATAGCGAATTAAACATCATGGTATTTTTATATAATAATTCTGTTGATGCTAAAAAATATAAGGTTAAGGTTGTAGCCCCTGGTTTTGATCCTTCTGACATTCTGCTTGATATAGAAGTAGAAGGGAGAGGAAATTTCGAGATTCCTAACCATCCAATTCCTTTATTTTCTTCTGACCAAACGGATATTATAAGCGTGCTCTCTTCAATGTTAGAAAATGGTGATACTATATGGTTAACTTTAGAACCAAGAGAGATTGGAGAACAAACAATTCAAATCTTCTTATTATCTGAAGATGGAACCATTATTGAAGGAAAAACACGAACGGTCAAGGTATCAAAAAACATGAAAGATTATTTGAAGAAATTAACATCCTTGGGATCTTTATTAGGCGGTTTAGCTGTTCCCATTGCGAAAATGCTACCATATCTTCTACAAGGTTAAAAATAACCATTTCATTTTATAATAAATCATATTTATTTTATTCTTTTAAAAAACATAAAAATAAAATTACTTAAAGAAAATGAGCGTTGAATAATTTTTCTTACTTATTTTCTTTTCTTAATCATATCTGATAAAATTTTTTTAAAAATCTAGCAAAACTTATAATATAGAATAATTTTTTACTGCATCACTAATATAATTTGCTTTCTAAATTAGAAATTAATTATTAATAATAAATCACTGAATTTTGATTTATAATTTTTATGCATATTTAGATTAAGGTTTGTAATTTAAAGAATTTTTTTTGTTTTTTAGGTTCAACAAAAAGTTTAAAAATTAAATTAGATAAATCAATAGTAGAAGTTAGTAAAAAATTTTTTAATAAGCGTTAAAAATTTGACCTTTAAGTAGTAAAAACATTAAAGCTATAAGGAAAGTTAATCATGAGATATCTTTCTGAATGTGAAAATGGAGAAGAAGTTACAGTCATACGTGTTAATGCTGGATTTAAAGCAAAACAAAGATTAGCTAACTTGGGAATCGTTCCTGGAATCAAGATAATAAAAAAGAATTCTGCTCCATTAAGAGGACCAATTGAGATCATTGTTAAAGGGACTTCGCTAGTAATTGGAAGGGGGTTGGCATCTAAAATCCTAGTAAGCAATACAAATAATTAATACTAGTTCTTTTAAATCTAAGTGTTGAGTAAATAATATTGAAACGTCTCATAAATTATATAAAAAAAGACTTTTGAGTGGTTTGATTTAATGTCATCTTGCTCGACAAGAAAAAAGATTAAAAAAGGAAAAAGCATTAAACAAGAAAAAAAGAATGTAATTAATATTGCTCTTGCAGGAAATCCGAATGTAGGTAAATCTGTAATTTTTAATCAATTAACAGGTTTATCACAAACTATAGGTAATTGGCCTGGTAAAACCGTAGAGAAAATGGAAGGTCATTTGGATTTTTTAAATTATAGATTTAATATTGTAGATTTACCAGGTATTTATTCGCTCTCTACATATTCGTTAGAAGAAATTATCAGTAGAAAATATATTGTATCTGAAAATGTAGACGCTATAATAAATGTAATTGATGCTACTAACTTAGAACGCAATCTTTTCTTAACATATCAATTATTAGAATTGCGAGTTCCTGTCATATTAGGAATAAACCAAATGGATATCTTGCATAAGAGAAATTTAGACATCGATTTTAAAAGAATGGAAGAGATATTCAAATTACCTGTAGTTCCTCTTGTAGCAGTGCATGGAGTTGGGGTACACCAATTATTGGAAAAAGTAATTGAAATACATAAGAAATATCATCAAGATGTGATGAAAGATGTTAAACTAAAAGGGGAACTAAATAAGAGTGAATTGATAAATGATATAGAATCAAAAAGCGAAGATATGGATTTGAAAAGAATCTCAATTAAACAATTTTTTAAGTTTCCAGATTTACATCAAATTTTATCTTTTGGTAAAGAAATTGAGGAAAAAATTCAAAGTTTAAGAGAGTTAATTGAAAAAAACCGAAACATAATTAAAGAACTTCCATATCCTTCGAGATTTATTTCAATTAAATTACTTGAAAATGATGAAGAAATCGTTGATTTTTTTAAATCTAAAGAAGGTCTTATAGAAATTCTGGAAAAAGTAGAGCAATATCGAAAAGAGTTAGAAGATTTTCACGGTGAAGATATAAATACGATTATTTCTTCAGAAATTTATAATAATATTAGAAAAATTGTTGATCAAGTCCTTATTCCTAAATCAAAAACGAAGAAAAAGAGAAACACGCTACCAGATCTAATCGACCATTTAACAACTCATTCTATTCTCGGATATTTTATATTAACTCTCGTAATATTTGGAATTTATACTTTTACTTTCAATATAGGAGATTTCATTGGAAGTTTAATTGACGATGCTTTTTCAATTTGGACCAATCAAATACATTCTGAGTTCGGGTCGGATAACCTGCTCATTGAAATCTTTTGGGATGGCGCCATGGGAGGATTTATTGGAGCTATTTCAGGAGTTTTAGTTTACGTTGCTCCTTTTTTCCTCACTATTGAAATCCTTCAAGATTCTGGGTATTTACCTAGAGCCGCTTTTTTAATGGATAAGATAATGCATGTAATGGGTGTACACGGAAAAACCATTATTACGATGATTTTGGGTTTTGGGTGTAATGTTCCTGCTTGTGCTGGATGCAGGATAATGGAAACTGAACGTGAAAAAAAAATCTCAATGGCTTTAACTTCTCTCATACCATGCGCAGCAACAATGACGGTAGTTTTAGGTTTAGTTGGAAGATATTTGGGATTATATTGGTTAATGGCCCTATTTGTGATTAATTTTGTAATAATCTTAATCGTGGGGCGAATTCTTAATAAATTGCTTCCAGGAGAATGTACTGAATTGATAATGGAAATGCATGAATATCGTAAGCCCAACGTAAAAGTTATTCTGAAACAAACTTGGTTGAGGACAAAAGAATTTGTATATAAAGCGCTTCCGATTATCGTTATTCTTGGTTTCTTTTTAGAAGTTCTTTTGATTTTAAACGCATTGGCGCCATTAAATTTTGTATTAACACCAATTACAGTGTATTGGCTAGGGTTACCAGCAGTTACGGGCATATTTTTAATATATGGAATCCTACGAAAGGAATTAACCCTAGTCCTACTTTCAATATTTGCCCAGAATTTGGGTTTAACAGTTGCTCAATTGCTCACGCCTGCGCAAATGATCATTTTTAGCTTGGTAACGATGTTATACATACCATGTTTAGCCACCATTATAATCATCGCAAAATTATCGAGTTGGAAGTATGCTTTGCAGATATCTTTATTAGAAATAAGTTTAGCAATCTTAATAGGAGGGTTTTTACATTTTATTTTCATAATATTTAGTTTTATCTAAAAATTCTAATTTAAATCTTCTAAATAAATGACTGTATCCGTATAATTTTTTTCTTTTTTAAGTCATTTTTCCTATTTTACAAGCGTTCAATTAAATTATCGATAAATGATTTAATAAGATTAGTCATTAATTGTTCTATTCTTAGTCATGGGTTTTCAGAATTAAAGAAAAACTATTTAACATTTTCTTAATTTATTCTCTTATGGGATATAAAATTAAAATAAAAAGTTGAGATGAGATAAAAAATTACAATAATTACTACAAAAAAGCCATTTGAGGAAATTCTTGCTGCTTTAAAGCAAGTAAAAAGAATAGCAATAATTTCTTGTGGTAGTTGCGCTGCAATGTGCCAAACTGGAGGAACTGAAGGTGCAAAAGAAATGGCAGAAAAGTTAGAGGCAGAAGGTTTTGAAATCACGACTGTTATTGTTCCCGAAGAGGTTTGTGATAATCGAGTAATGAAAAAAGATATCCGAAAAATTGATAATGAATTGCAAAATACAGATGCCATTCTCACACTTAGTTGCGGTTTGGGAGTAGCTAGTTTAGTGGAAGTATTATCAAATAAATACCCTAAAATGCCAATTTTCATAGGGACGAATACTGAATTCATGGGGATGACGGAAAGAATTGGAAGATTTTACATGCGTTGTAGAGGCTGTGGTCAATGCTTATTAAATGAGACTGGAGGGATATGTCCAATTACCACATGTGCAAAATCTCTCATGAATGGCCCATGTGGGGGAATGGTTGATGGAAAATGTGAAGTTGGCAATTATACAAGAGATTGTGGCTGGGTTTTAATATACAAGCGATTAAAAGAGTTAGGGCGCTTGGATCTTTATACAAAATTGAGAGATCCAATTAATTGGAGCGAAATAGGACACCAAAGAGAAGTTGTATGGAGGTAATGAAAGATGGGTGAAAAAAAGATTTATTCAAAATTGGGCGAAGCTTTAGCAAGCGGAAAATTTATCTTGACAGGAGAACTTGAACCTGAAAAAACGTGCGACTTAAGCCATACAATTGAAGAGGCAAAGGAAATGGCTCCTTATGTAATAGCAGCTAATGTGACTGATAGCCCATTAGGGATTGTTACCATAAATTCCATGGCAGCATCACACATCATTCAAAGCGAAGCGAATATAGAAGTTATTTGGCAATTAACTGTAAGAGATGTGAATAAATTAGGAATTGCGGGAATGATAATGGGAGCACATGCATTAGGGCTAAGAAACATATTAGCACTTACTGGAGACCATCCAGCATTAGGGGATGTCCCGGAAACAAAACCAGTTTTTGATCTAGATTCTGCTACATTGGTAAAATTGGTAAGAGAGATGGTTGATAAGGGATCAATTAATGGTCATGAAATTGAACATCCTCCCACGCTTCATGTTGGAGCGGCAGCAAATCCAAATGCCAACCCAATGGAAGCAGAAGTATTAAAAATTGCAAGAAAAGCAGAAGCTGGAGTTGAATTCTTGCAGACCCAAGTTGTATTTGATATAGAAATAGCAATTGAATTCTTAACAGAAATTAAAAAGTATAATATCCCCGTATTATTAGGAATATTCCCAATGAAATCATATGCCATAGCAAAAGGTTTTGATGAATTTGTACCAGGAGTAAGTGTTCCAAAAGATTTGCTTTCTAGATGGAAATCCATTAAAACTGATGTGACTGATAAAAAGTTAAAGAAAGAAGCTTATGATCAAGCAAATTATGAATTCTTTAAGCCATTCATTACAGAATTAAAGAAAAAGGGCTTGATTAGGGGCATACATAACATGGCTGTTCATTATCCAAGAATCTTTCCAAAGATAGCTGAGATAATTAAATAACGTTATTTAAATTATTTTTATTATAATAATTTTTATTCTTCTTCCTATAAGTCAAGAATTTGTCAAAATGAGCTTTTTATAATGCAATAACGCTTTTTTAATGTATCAAATATTAAAAAATTATTGAATAAATTACTTTTTACATTTAATTTTTAAGTTATTATTAAAAACTTTAAAAATAATATTGTTAATTTTGAATTTATGGAAATATACGATCTTGTTGTAATTGGAAGTGGGGCCGGTCTTAATGTTTTAAATTATGGAATTCAGCTGGGTTTAAAATGCGCTTTAGTGGAGGATTCCAAATTAGGAGCTGCTTGTTTAACTCGTGGATGCATTCCTTCTAAAGTTTTAGTTTATCCCGCTGATCTTATTAGAGAAATGGAACGTGCCAAGAGAGTTGGTTTGAGTTTTAAGCTCGAAGATGTTGATTGGAAATTGATTTCAAAAAGAATGTGGTCTCAAATAAATGAATCAAAAAGCATTGAAAAAGGGCTGAAACAAGTCCCAAATTTAACGTTATATAAGGGAGTGGGTGAATTTATAGGAGAACATGAAATACAGGTAAAATCTATTAAAACTCAAGAAATCATTGGAAGATTTAGAAGTGAAAAATTTGTCATTGCTAGCGGTGCAAGATCATTTATTCCACCAATCGAAGGCCTTGAAGAAGTTGGTTACATAACCAATGAAACATTTTTCGGTGAAAAATTCCCCAAAAAGCCTTGGAAAAGCTTAATTATAATAGGTGGAGGCGTTATCGCAGCAGAATTTGCCCATATTTTTTCGGCTTTTGGCACTAAAGTGTCGATAATCGAAATGTTGCCGAGATTAGTTGCAACTGAGGAACCAGAAATTAGCGAATTTTTGATGAAGAATTTTAAAAAATACATGGATGTTCATGTCAATCATAAAGCAATAAAAGCTCTCATTAAAAAGGGATTAAAAACCGTAATTGCAAGGAATGTAGAGACTGGAAAAGAAATTGAAGTAAGTGGAGAGGAGATTCTTGTCGCTACGGGAAGAAGATCTAATGCAGATCGCTTGAAAGTAGAAAATGCTGGCGTTGAAACTGATAAAAGAGGGTGGATTAAGACAAATGAATATCTTGAAACAACAAAAGAGAA
>CAZIEC010000085.1:7749-10375 GCA_964538145.1 uncultured archaeon | reverse complement strand
GTTTCAATTAGATCTCCTACTTCAAATTGCTCCGAACCCAACAGTAAAACTCCAGAAGCAATATTATTTACAATCTTTCTTAAATTCAATGATATTGATATTATAAGAAAAGAAATGATCGCAAGAGTTAATTCTGGTGAAAATAATGATAAAAGCCAGAATACAAAAAAACTCCAAATTATATTTACTATAATTGAAATTATTATTTGGTAAAAACGTTTTTTAAAAAAGAAATACATGAGATTGATAAAGGGTTTTCTTAAAATTAGTATTATTACGTTAATTACGAGTAAATTTTTAAAAGAAACATCCCAATAAGAAAATAAATAAACCCATATTAAAAATGGAATCGAAATGAATGCTAATATCAAATAATAATATATCTTTTTCAAAATCATCACCTTTTTATCTTTATAAATATTTCTTCATGATAAATTCAATTTTTCACCGATGGGAATAAATATTGATTCAATTCCATTATTTTTCAAGAAATCTACGAGCTTTTTGGCAGATTCTTCCTTATTCTCGGTAAAATGATAAGGAACTACTAATTTTGGCTTTATGTTTTCAATAAATTCTAAATATGATTTAAAATGATCTTCAAAACAAGCAATAAAGCAACAGTCTATTCCATTTTGAATTTCCCCTAATTCTTTAGAAAATGTATTCGAATCTGCAGTGTGGAGTATTTTTTTACCATCAATTTCAACTAAAAAAGCAACACAATTTTCAGCCTTCCAGCAATCATTGTTAAGTACAATAATCTTTCCTGAATTTAATTCAATTAAGTCTTCTGGTTTTATTAAAACAAAAGGCATGTTGATTTTTTCTTTCATATAATTTGGAATATAAATGATGAGATCTCTGTCTTTACTTGAATAATTTTCCTTAATTACATTTAACTTATTTAGGTCGAAATGATCATCGTGATGATGTGTAATTAAAACCCGTTCAATCCCTTTTTTTGGGGCTTTTAAGAAAACCGGATCTATGATAACATGATCACTGCTTCCTTCAATTTCCAAGCAAGCATTTCCTAAGAAACTACAAATCACCACTTTCAATTTTCACCTTTAGGATGTAGGAACTATTAAAATCCTTAATTTAATACTTAAAATATGATTGATTTATTATAAGAAGTCATTTAAATGACAAATTTAGATTATTTTCTAAATTTGAATTTATTCCACATGTTTTTATCTATTTAGTATGATTTAATCTTTTTGAATCTAAAAACCTTTCTACTGAAAGAATTAATTAATATAGCAGAAACGCTAAGAATCATTGCTACCATGGCCCATACAGGAGCAATGAGACCTAAAATAGCGGTTGATACACCAATGGCATTAAAACTAAAGGCAAGAATAATGTTTTGTACCGTTTTGGTATAACTTGACTTGGCAATATGATATGCATTTAATACATTTTGTACATTTGGATTAATTAAAATAACATCCGCTGATTCAATCGCAATCTCCGTACCTGAGCCCATAGCAATGCCAACATCAGCTTGCATTAAAGCAGGAGCATCATTTATTCCATCTCCTACCATTGCTACTTTCAATCCTTCAGATTGTAAATTTCTAATTAAATGAACCTTTTCTTGTGGTAAAACACCTGCAAAAAATTTTATCGAACCCAAATCTCTTGAAATCGCTCTTGCAACGATTTTATTATCTCCCGTGATCATTATTGGTTCAATGTTTAATGATTGTAATTCTTCGATAACTTCTTTAGCATTTTCTCTTAACTCATCTCTCAATAAAATCATTCCAACTAAAGTTTTATTTTTTCCAATATATACAACCGTCAAGCCTTCACTTTCAAATTTTTGAGAATATTGATTCAAACCTTTTATAATAACTCCATTTTCTTGCAAAAATTTATAACTTCCAACTAAAATTTCATTATCATCAATCAAACCCTTAATTCCTAATCCTGGAAATTCTTCAAAATCATCGACTTTAGCTAACTTAATCTTTTTTTCTAATGAATAGCGAACTATTGTTTGAGCTAAGGGATGTTTTGAACCAATTTCTAAACATGTAGCTAGCTTTAATAGATAATTCGTATCGTAATTTCCAATAGTTTTAATTTCAACTACTTTAGGTTTTCCCATTGTTAATGTTCCTGTCTTATCAAAAACAATCGTATCAATATCCTTAAAAGCTTGAAAAGCTGCTGCTGACTTCAAAAGAATCCCTTTTTCTGCTGCAAGACCGCCTCCCCTGATCATGGCTAATGGTGTTGCCATTCCTAAAGCACAAGGGTATCCCATTACTAGGACTGCAAGAGTGGAAAATAAAGCTTTATCAAAAGAAATTTGATTGTATAAGAAAGATAGATAAAATGTCCAAAAAATAAATGTAAAAATGGCAGTAAATAAAACCAATCTGACAAAATATTTAGTTACTTTATCTATTAAAATTATTATTCCTGGCTTTAATGCCCTTGCTTCTTGAACATACGAAATTACTTGTTGAAGGAATGTTTCTTTCAGAATTTTTGTAACTTTTATTGTTAATGTTCCCATTTGATTAATAGATCCTCCTATAACCTCATCTCCTTCTTTTTTTTGAATTGGGATCGATTCTCCAGTAATTAAACTTTGATCAACACTTGATTG
>CAZIEC010000085.1:0-7649 GCA_964538145.1 uncultured archaeon | reverse complement strand
GGCCAAGGCTGCTTGAAAAATCCATATAAACCGCCGATTAATCCAGCAAAAGCAGCACATTCTAAAAGAACATGTTGGTTTAATATTCTTCTCCGTAAAGAAGCAAATGCCATTTTTTTTATGTACAGACCTGGAACAAACATCGTAATTAGTGCTAATATCAACATGATATAAGGCATTTCTTTGTATCTGATATTAAGCCACATTAAAATCATTTGAAAAAGAGAAATTAGAGTTAATACAACACATGAATATAAGCGAATTTTCTCTCTCTTAAGTTGTTCTTTTTCTTCCTCTAAATTAGAGTCTATTGAGGGTTTTCTAGTTGTAAAACCAAGATCTTTCAATATTTTAATAATCTTCTCTGGAGATATTTGTGTAGGATCGTATTGAATTAATGCTTCTTCATGGGCTAAACTAATGTTTACATCTTCTATTCCATTTGTTTTATCTAGTGCCTTTTTTATGGTATCAGTACAAAAAGAGCATTGCATTCCACCAATCTTTACTTGCAATTTTTCCATTGATTTTAATACTCCATAATTACTATCTTGTTGATTTTATTTGAAGACTTATTTGGGAGGAAAACCGATTTGCTCTAAAACATCCCTTATTTCTTGAATTCTTAATTTTTCTTTATCAATATATAATTTTACTTTCTGAGTGGCTGGATTAGCATCAACTTGTAGTATTCCATCCCTTTTCAAAAGAGTAGAATCAATTCGGGCTTTGCATTTCTCACAGTGAATCGCATTATTATCAATCTCAATTTCTATAAATTCTGGCTTAATTTTAATACACCTCTATTAAGAGAAATTTAAACATTTCTAAATCATTCAATTTAATTATCAATTTTTATTAAAGCTTGTTTTAATAAAAAGTCAAATTTTCTTGTTATAATTAATTTTATATCATCTAAATTACCTTTTTCCCATGTAAAGTTAAAGAATAAAAAAAAAGAGCCATAAATCAATTTTAAAAAAGTATAAAAGTTATTTTCAATTAAAGTAAAGCTCTAATAAAAAAATCTGCAATTAAGCCCCAAAAACATGTAATATCACTACATTTAACTGAAATCTTAAATTTTTCTTCCTGAAAAATGTATTAAAAATTTTCAGACTTGCACGTGAATCTTATTCTAATCTAATTTAAAATATTCTATCATCTAAATATAAATAATATGAACAAAAATGTCCATATTAAAACTCCAATTTTAAATCATCCTATCATTTTTCATGCAAAACTTTATTACAAGTGCTTCACTATATTATCCGATGAGCGCCGATTTGTGAGCGCTCGCATTTTTCTTAGTAGGTTTTATCGATGGTTAAAGGTACAGTTAAATGGTTTGATGCCCGCAAGGGTTATGGCTTTATAACTCGCGAGGATGACGATACCGACGTTTTCGTACATTTTTCAGCGATTCAGGGCGACGAGAACGATTTTAAAGTCATTTACGAGGGCGATATTGTAGAATTCAATGTAGTCCAAGGGCAGAAAGGCCCGCAAGCGAGTGACTTAGTTGTTGTGGAGAAGGGTCCTCGCAAGAGTTTTAGAAGCCGAAAACAATTCTTTTAATTAAGCATTAATTAATTGAAGGGTTGTTTAAAAAGCAAAGGAAGAATTATTGGAAAGATCAAGAAATTTAGAATTTCTTAAATTTTTAAAAGAGATTCTATTGAATAATGCTTGATTTTTCCCCTTTTTTTTATTATTTAAGAAATTTATAAAGATATTAAATTCATTTAAAAAATAGCTAATAAAGTGTCATAAAAATTAGATAAGGATTTCGAATATACTGATTCTTTTATCTTTTGCATTTTTTGACTTTTTAATAAATTTTTTCTCTTGTAATTTTTTTAAAGCGTATGCTACGGTTCTTTTAGATAATAAAGTTGAACTTATAATTTGATTCATGGTTAGAGGTCCTTTTTGTTTTAAAACGTATAAGATAAATTTACTTGAAGGAGATAATGATATTAAGTTATTCTTTTGTTCATAACCGTTAACAAAATACTTATCTTCTATGATCAATTTATCACCTTTAAATTTGATGGAAAAGTTCTTATTATTTTTCCCAATCTAATAAAAGTTTTTTTTATATTTAATCGTTATGCAAATTGGTTAAATACAACTCTTAAATGAGTATTTGTTTCGATTTTAATCGTTTTTTGAGAAAAAGTTTAAATTTTAAACTATTAAATGATTCACTTTTTCTGTGTTTTAAATTTAAAATTTTCCACATCCATTACATTTTCCGTCTAAAAATGCTTCACAATTCTTACATATGTTGCCACATTTATCTTCTTGACTAGTATTGCTAAATAAATTTATTGGTAAAAATTCAGGTACTCTAAGATCAGAAACAAATAGAATTTCAGAATGTAATATACCTTCTTTATTTGTGGGCCCGCAATAATTAATATATTGATGCAACACATCAATATTTTGACCAATAATTCCCATTATGATATTGAATTGACCACTTACGTTGGCTAACAGAAATACTCTAGGACATTCAGAATAAGCCTTAACTATTTTCATTTGGCTTTCATAGTTCTTCATCTCTAAGAGAATGAACATGCATTTGTAATTTAAGTTTTTTATGTTTAAATTGCCTTGAATCTTGAGAACGCTTGAGTCCTGCATCTTTTTTAATCTTTTTTTAATTCCGGTATGGCTCATTATCTCTTGATTAGATTTTACTATATTTTTAGCTAAATCTGTTAAACTCATCCTTCCATCCTTAAACAACAACCTAAAAATCTGCTTATCTATATCATCCATTAGTCTTGCTTTTATTTTAAATAATTAATTTAAATTAGATTTTAGAATTTAAAAATTTCATCCAATTGATTCTTTAATTTTGCAAAACATACATATTCTGCTAACTCCGCTTGGATACCCGCATTTAGAACACTTATAATAAACGATACTATTTGATTCTTCATATAATAGTTTAGATAGAAAAATAAAGTCATCAAAAATGTTAAATTCAATTTCAGGATATACTACCTTGGCTTCTTGTATAAATTCTAAAACTCTCTTTCTCAAAATAGGATCTTTTTCTCGAAATGGACAATGAGAATCATAATATGTTAACTTCTTTAAATTAGCATAAAGAAAAATTTCTTCTTCAGGTATTTTCATTAAAGGCATTATTTTCTTAATAAAGAATTTTTTAGTTTCGTTTGTATCTTGTTTTAAAAGAAATTGATTTCTAATTAAATTAATTCTCCTATGTAAAATGTTCATTAGAAAAGTTTCAGATAGATCCGTAAGATTGTGTCCTAATGCAAGAACATCGCCTCCTAATTCCATTGCAACATCATTTAAGAGCCTTCTTCTAATCGTGGCGCAGTAATTGCAACTATATTTATAATCTGGTCGAGTTTTCATTATAGAAATAATTTCCTCCAAAGATTTCCCAATTTTTTCTTTAAAGGAGATGATTTCATGTTGTATTCCAAGTTCATTACATAATTGTTTGGCTTTTTTTAAGCTATTAGGACGATAACCTTCAATTCCTTCATCAAGAGAGAGTGCGATAATTGAGAATTGTAATTTGGATTTATCCCTAAATTTTTTTAAATTATATAAAAGAACAGAAGAATCCTTCCCTCCAGATAAGCCAACTATTACTTTATCATTATTTTTAATCAGATTATATCCTAAGATTGTACTTTCTATTCTCTTTTCAACATTTTTTATAAAACATTTTGGACATAGGTCTATTTTAGAATATTTTCTATGGATAACGGGCATTTGATTGCATATATTACACCGACCTAATTTTATATTTATATTATAGGACATTATTGAGCTCTGAAACTGAATGTAATTTTTTAAAAAAATTTAATACATGACTTATAGTAAAATAATGATTTAATTTATTTTTCTTTATAAAAGTGCAATTATTTCACTTATATTTTTATAAAATATTAAAGGGTTTTCTTTTGATAACAAGTTAACAATTAATTTATTCGGAGAGAAAGATATATCAAATTAACAAGATGTCGCCCTTAATAATGATTGAATTATTTTCTTAAATTTTTTATTTTAATTAATTTAGATTAATCTTTCTCTCTGTTTTCTTTTTTTTATCCCCTTAATAATGATGTTTTTCCGGGTGTATCTCATTAATATAGGAAAAATTAAAAATATTGTTAATATTTAATTTATTTTTTATGTAATTTAATTCATGTAATTTTTCTACAAATTTTAAAGTAGATTCAACATATTCCTTTGGAAGAGCCATGCAATATCTAGGTGAAATTGTTAAGACTTTTCTTATATATTGTTCATTTGTTAAAGAGAAATTGGACAAAATCCTTTTAGCAACTAATTCAGGTTGCTCTCTCAGCAATCCTGAAGCTTCTTTATGATATTTTAGAAATATTTTTCCCAAATCTCTATGGGATTTAGAAAAACTTTCAGAGAAGAAAATTCCGTAACTTGGATTAAAATACCATAGCTTATCGGGAGATACTATAATTTTAGACTTTAGAATGGTTGATGCAAAAACAGCTAATGCTGGAGTTCCTACGCCCGCATCTAATGTGCCATTTTTCATGTTTAAAGCAATGAATTCTGCTTGAGAATAATACTTGACATTTATTTTATCTTTTAAATCAAATTTTTCTAAATAACTTGATAAAATAACTTCATGTATTGATCCCTTGCTTGTAACACCAATATTTTTCCCAATAAATTGATTAAACACTTGAAATAAATTGTTATTTAATTCTTGTAGATTCTTAAATTCTTTCTTAGAAATAATGATCGTTCCTTCAATGTGTCCTCCAGCAACACATTTTATAGGAACTCCTCTATCGATGCCAATAATTGCTGGGGGTAACCCCATGTACCCAATATCCAATTCTTTCCTTTCGAATGCTTTTACCATTTCAGGCCCAGTTCCAAATAAAGTCCATTTTACATTAACATTCAAATCTTCTCTGAATGATGAATCTCCCATTAAGATAAAGTTTGTATGATACATTGTTGATAAGTGCCCAATGCGTAAGACTTCTTTATTTACCATCTTCATTACATTTAATTGTTTAATTTATTTTGGAAATGCATGAAAATTTAAAAAATATAATGAAAAATTTTATTTGGTTATTCTCTTTAAGAAATCATAATAATTGGAAAAAAGCTTGAGAAATTAGAGAAAATGGAAAAAGTAAAAGTTAAATTCTTATCCTTATTGGCTGATTTAACGGGAAAACAGAAATTAACGCTTACAATAGATAAAGAAGCCACCATAAAAGATGTAATTTTTAGATTATATAATGCGATTGAGGATAATTCCAAAAAGATCATATTTAAATCGCCAACTTCTTTAAATAGGTTCATTTTAATTGGATTAAATGGTAAAGATATTCGAACGCTTGATAATTTAAATACAAAATTGAAGGATGGCGATGAATTATCATTCCTACCTGCCATTGCTGGTGGGTAATATTATTTAATTTTTTAATGAAAAATCTGCATTAAAGTTTTTTAACTAAAATGTACGTAATTATAAATAAAAATAAAAGAATGCTTGGGGGATTTTATGGATGAAATCATGAAATGCTTAAATTGTGGCAAAATTCTTAAGCATAAGGAAAAAAATCAATCAATTTATTGCGCAGAATGCATTTTAAATTTAAGTTTTAAGTCTGAGAAATTAGATCGTAAGGAAATCATGAATAGTCTTCAACAAATATTAGACTTTTTCGTGTCCGATGTTAGTGCTGCTTTCAACAAGGATCCTGCAGCTCGTTCTTTATTGGAAGTTTTAACTAGTTATCCTGGAATAAAAGCAGTCTTACTATATAGAATTGCACATTTCTTTTGGGAAATAGGGATGCCATTCGTTCCAAGGTATTTATCTGAAATTGCAAGAGAAATTTCTGGAATAGAAATTCATCCGGGAGCGAAAATTGGTAAAGATTTTTTTATAGACCACGGCGGCGGCGTAGTTATTGGCGAAACATCCGAGATAGGAGACAATGTCACGTTGTATCAAGGAGTTGTTCTTGGCGGAACGACTAATGACCCTGTCAAGAGACATCCAACGGTCGGAAATAATGTTGTAATAGGAACTGGGGCAAAACTGCTTGGTCCAATAAAAGTAGGCGATAATGTAAAAATTGGAGCAAATTCTGTCGTTATCAAGGATGTTCCACCAAATTCCGTTGTCGTGGGCGTTCCTGGAAAAATCATCAAAAAAGAAGGAAAAAGAACCGAGAAAATAGACCTTTCTCATGGAGATTTACCAGATCCTCTTGCGATTACATTATCGTCATTGAATTCTCGATTAGAATATCTAGAAAAGCACTTGAAAATGAAATATATGGATAAAGAGAAGAGATATGATATTTCTTACGGATATGATGGAGCAGGGATATGAAGTATTCAAGGATATTATATTTACTTTATTAGCCTTCTTTCTAATAATTAAAGAATATTTTATCAAGAATGTTTAAAATAAGTTAATCTGAGTTTTTACTAAATCACTTTATTAATTAATTTTAAAGTGTGAAATTTTTTCACTTAATTTTTTATTTTAAATTGACTTTTTGAAACTAAAGCTTCAAAATGAAAAATAATTTTTTCTTTACAATTAAATTAAATAGGTGTTTTACTAAAAATGGGAAAGATATATGAAAATATAATTGAAACGATTGGAAATACTCCTCTGGTGAAATTAAATAGGATTACTGAAAATGTGAATCCAAATGTTTATGTAAAAATTGAAGCATTCAATCCTGGGGCAAGTGTAAAAGACAGAATTTGCTTTTCAATGATAGAAGCAGCAGAAAAAGCAAATTTAATTGATAAAAATACTACTATTGTTGAGCCAACTTCAGGAAATACTGGAATTGGCTTGGCATTAGTCTGCGCTGCGAAAGGGTATAAATTAATCCTAACAATGCCTGAGAGCATGTCAATTGAACGTAGAAAAATTTTGAAAGCATATGGTGCTGACTTAATATTAACTCCTGCTGAAAAAGGCATGAAAGGGGCAATTGAAAAGGCAGAAGAATTAGCTAAAGATGATGACAAGGTATTCATACCTCAACAATTTAAAAATCAAGCAAATCCGGAAATTCATAGAAAAACCACAGCAGAGGAAATATACAATGATTTAGATGGTAAAATTGATGGTTTTGTGGCAGGAATAGGAACGGGCGGCACAATAACCGGAGTAGGAGAAGTTTTAAAACAAAGACTTGGAAATAAAGTGAAAATCTACGCTGTAGAACCAAAGGACTCTCCCGTTCTATCTGGAGGGCAGCCAGGACCTCATAAAATTCAAGGAATTGGTGCAGGATTCATCCCTGAAGTCTTAAATACCGAAATTTATGATAAAGTAATTCAAGTAGAATATAAAAATGCCATTGAAATGGCAAGAAAATTAGCCAAATTCGAAGGAATTTTCGTTGGAATTTCTTCTGGGGCTGCTGCTTGGGCTGGAATAAATGTTGCAGCAAATGATTTTGAAAAGGGTGATAATTTGGTAATAATCTTACCAGATACAGGAGAACGTTATCTTTCGACAGATTTATTTGAAATTTAAATATTTTTTTAAAAACTTTGTGATAAAAAATGTATTCTGAAAAAGTTTTAGACCATTTTAGAAATCCAAGAAATATGGG
>CAZIEC010000084.1:0-10442 GCA_964538145.1 uncultured archaeon | reverse complement strand
GCCATTAGAAAAATTGATTTCTTACAAGACATGTATAAGAGACAAAGCACCTTAATGGAAGTAATTAACTGGTTTGCAATTGTCACGGCAATTTTTGGGTTGATTAGTTCAATGTATGCGGTAATGTTAGAAAGAAAGTTTGAAATCGGAATTTTAAGGGCATTGGGAATGAAAATTAGAAACGTGCGGAATTTATTTCTCATAGAAAGTATTATAGTGTTGCTATCCTCTGGAAGTGTTGGCATGATAATAGGGGTTTATTGTGCATACTTATTAGAAACGAACATGTCTTTAATAACAGAATTACCTGTTATGTTCGTAATACCAATGGATACGCTTATTAGAGTCTTTATAATATCAATAGCTGCAGGAATAATTGGCATGTATCTCATATTAATAAAATTGAGCAAGCAGACAATCATGGAAATTTTCAGGCAAACTTTTTAATTATTTTTTAAAAATTCTATTAATTTTTTCAAAGCTCTTCCCCTATGAGAGATTTGATTTTTTTCTTTAGTTGATAATTGAGCAAATGTTTTATCGGGACATTCATTGGGCAAGAATATTGGATCAAAACCAAATCCTTGATTTCCTTTCTTTATTGGTGATACTTTCCCGTGAACATTTCCTTCAAAAATAAAAATATCATCCAGTGGTTTATAATAAAAGGCAATTACTGCTGTAAAATGTGCTTGGGTAGCTTCAAAATCATCAATTAATTTCAGAATTCCCTCATTTCCTATTGTTTTCATTACATAAGAGGAATATACTCCTGGAAATCCGTTTAATGGTTTATCTACAAAAAAACCGGCATCTTCTACGAGAACAGATCCTTCTATATCTTGTTTTATACTCTTCAACTTAAATACCGCAACATCTTTCAAGTTTTCAGCTTGAATTTCAATGGGTTTCATATTTAATTGCTTTACTTCATATTTAACATTGCTTTCTTGAAATAGTCGTCTAACTTCTTCAAATTTATGTTTATTATTTGTGTTAAAATAAATAATCTTTTCTTTAGACGCCATGATTAATTCAATTCACTCATATTTATTTAGATAATCAAAACTAGATTAATTTTTTATATTCTTACCATTCATTCATTAATTAACAAATATATTTTTAAAAAAATATCTATTCTAAATAAAAAATTTTATTTTTGAACAATCATTTTGTTTCACATTAAAAATTTTAAAATATTATAGTGCAAGATAATCATGGCTCGGATGCATTCTCGAAAAAAAGGGAAGTCTGGAAGCACGCGACCAGCTAGATTAGAAAAACCAGTTTGGATCGAGCTTTCCGCAGAGGAGATTGAAGCAGAAGTAGTGAAACTAGCCCGCAGAGGGCACTCTAAATCCATAATTGGAGTTATTTTAAGAGATTCTTATGGAGTCCCATTAGTAAAAGTGGTTACTGGAAAAACAATCAGTCAAATTCTTGAAGAACATGGAATGAAAGAACCACTTCCAGAAGACTTATCAAACTTGATTAAGAAAGCATTGAATATCAGAAAACATTTGGAAAGTAATAAAAAAGATTTAGATTCGAAGAAAGGGCTACAAAGAACCGAATCTAAAATCTATAGATTAATTAAATATTACAAGAAGAAACAAGTATTACCCCCTGATTTCAAATATGATCCAGAAAAAGTAAGAGCATTAGTTGCGAGGTAAAGTGAACAATGAGTCAAAAGGGAAAAGGAAGAAAGAAGAAAAGTAAAGTTAAGAAAGTTTCATTCAAAGATAAACAATGGTATACAGTCATTGCTCCAAAGAATTTTAACTATAAAGAGATAGGAGAAATTATAGGCTTAGAAAATAATTTAGTAGGTCGAACTGTTGAGGTTTTATTGTATGATTTTACTGGAGATTATAATGATATCAGTTTGAAATTAAAATTCAAAGTTATAAGCGTTAACCCAGAGGCTAAGACATGTAATAGCATTTTTATAGGACATGAATACACTAGTGATTACGTGAGATCTCTTATTGGAAGGGGTAGCTCCAAGATTCAAGTTATTCTGAATTTAACAACTAAAGATAGTTTCGTTTACCGCTTAACTGCATTATGCGTGACCTTAAAAAGAGCAAGGAGTTCACAACAAATTGTCATCAGAAAAATAATGACAGAAATTTTAAAAGAATTTGCTAAGTCTTTAAATCATGAAAAATTTATCTCTGGGATGGTTTATGGAGAATTTGCACGTCAAATTCAAAGAGTAGCAAAAACTATTTATCCACTTTCAAATTCTACTATTATTAAGAGCAAGTTAATTTCAATGCCAGAAGGAGCAAAGGATACAGTTTACGTGCCAAGAGAAGAAGAATTTGAAGTCATAGAAGTTGATGTTAAAAGGACTAGAAAAAGTGAAATTCGCAGAACTGAAAGAATTAATGTTAAAAAATTGGCCCAAGCCAAAACAACTGAACCTGAAAAAGAAGAAGCTACTTCTGAAGCAGAGAGCGAGTGATTAATCTAAACAATGAATATTTTAGCTATTATTCTAAAAATTAAACAAGCAAAATAATTTTTTACTCATTTAAATTATAAATATGATTACTTTTCTAGATATTCATACTTGAATAAAAGTCAATTCTCATCAAGAATAACCAAATTATTATAATTTAGATATTTTTTTCTATTGATATAACATCCATTAATTAATATCAATTTATTGATTAAGTTTTTCTATATAGGATGTTTGTTTTTTAATATCGAACTTCATGAATTATAAAAAAGTGAATTAACATGTCTTCTTTAGAAGGAAATAGAAATAATCCATATAGTTTTGACGATTATTTATTTGTTGTCAAAAATTTTAATTATTATCAAGATGACGATTTTTTACAAGCTCTAGTTCGGAAGTATACTGGAGAGGAGTTTGAAAAAATTGATAGGGACCTCAAGGCATTATCAGATTACATTTCTTACAGGTGGAGAGATTTAGCAGACAAGGCAAATGAACTTGAAAATAGAATTAAAGTAACAAAAATCAAACATTATGATGCTTTTAACCATAGAATCGATAGAATAGAACGATGTTGGGAAACCGAAACTTTAGAAAAAGAGATTTTTAGTTTAGGTTTATTTGATCCCACACGAAATACTCCTTGGAGCCGATTTTGTAAGATGTTCTTACTCTATCAAAATGGTGAGGCAGGCACAATGTGCCCTATAGCATGTACGCACGGTCTTGTGTGGTTAATGCAAAAATATGAAAATGAATTATCACCTGAAGCTAAAAAAATTCTTGATTCTGTGAGAAATGGAATAAACGGAGAATATGGAAAGGGTGCCCAATTTGTAACAGAAATTCAAGGTGGTAGTGATGTCCCTGCAAATTTAGTGGAAGCTGTATTTGAAGAAGAAGAAGGTGAAGACGGATATTCAAATGTGTGGCGAATTTATGGTAAGAAATTCTTTTGTTCAGCAGTTCATGCGGATTATGCTCTTATTACAGCTAAGCCGAAAAATACACCTTCATCTACTAAAGTTGCAGCTTTTGTAGTTCCAATGTGGCTTCCAGGGAAAAAAGAACGAGAAATAAGAAATTCTTATACAATAGATCGATTAAAACCAAAAATGGGAACCGCAGAACTCCCTACAGCGGAAATTACATTTAATGGATCAGTAGCTTATCCAATAGGCCCTTTAGAAAAAGGCTTGGCTAATGTTATCGGAATTGTATTATCCATTTCAAGACTACATGTTGGGTTTGGTACTGCTTCTACCGCCTTAAGGGCTGTAAGAGAAGCAATTTTATATTCACAATTCCGTCATGCTTTTGGAGTACCTACATCCTCTTTTCCATTAATGATAAATCAAATTAAAGAACTAGAACATTATGCCAAAAGAACTGCTGCTGGTGCTTTCAAAGTTTATTCAGAATTTATTAAATTTAATGAAGAACTTAAGAGTGGTATTAGAGAATTAGAGCAAATCGATGATATTGAAGAAAGAAAAAGAAGATTCAGATTACGAGAATTAATAATGCTACAAAAAATCGTTGTTGCTGATGAGGCGCCCCAGATGATAAGAAAAGCCATTTCATTTTTCGGAGGGCATGGTGTCATGGAAGATTTTTTATCACTACCTCGATTTCATCGAGATTCAATGATAATGGAGTTATGGGAAGGACCAAGAAATGTATTGCTAACACAAATTCATAGAGATTTTTCAAGAGTGCGAGATTGGTATTCTCCAGAAGAATTTGTTAAAGATTTGCTCCAAGGAGCTAGTAATGATGTTATCGAGCCATTAGCTAAAGAATTCACTCGCATAATGAAACATGATAGCTTACTAAGAAATGATGAAAAAACATTGAAAATTTGTAATGATTGGGAAATTCTGGCCAATAAATTATTTATAGCTTATCAAGAACAAGCTCTTAGAGAAATGAATTATACCGGAAAGAGCCTAAAATTTTCTAAGTTATTGCGAAAATTTAAAAAAAGAGTTAATTCTGTTTAAGGAGTTATTCAAGAATTTTTTAAAAAAGGATTTTTCTTTTTTATTACTTTACCATTTGGATCTTGATAATAAAGAGTATTTGAGGGAACATCTTCATTTACGATCGAATGAGCTCCTATTATTGAATTCTCACCTATTTTTTTTCCACACATTATGCTTACATTAATACCTGTCTGTGAATTGGGGCCTATTATCGCACCCAACTTCCTCCTTTTAGAATCAACAATTTGACCCTTGATGTTCATTTTAACGCTTTTATTATCAAATCTCAGATTCGAAATTTTAGTTCCAGCCCCTAAATTAACATTCTCGCATATAATTGAATCTCCAACATAGTTAAAATGAGGAACGGCGGTTTCCGAAAATATCATCGAATTTTTAACTTCTGACATCCCGACATGGCAATCATCTCCAATTGAAGTTGAGGGTCTTATATACGCATTAGGTCCAATTAACGAATTTTTGCCTATATAACAAGGTCCTTGAATGACCGTACCAGATTTAATTCTTGTTTCTTTCCCAATATAAACATTTCCAGAGATATGGACATTTTCTTCAATAATTCCTTCCATTTTAGGTTCTTGTTTGGATAAAAAATATTCATTGGCATCCAATAATTGCCAAGGTAAACCAATGTCACTCCAGAAGAGGTCATCAATAATGTATCCTAAGATCTTACATTTAAACTCGTTAATTAATATCTGTAGTGAATCTGTAAATTCATATTCATTTCTGCTAGATAATTTTGTTTTTTCAATGGCTTGGAAAATGATAGGTTTAAGGATATAGATCCCAGCATTTGCTAAATTCCCAGCATTTAATCCTGGAGGAGGTTTTTCGATAATTTTTTCTACATTGCCATCATGATCTAACGAGATAATTCCATAATTTTCTGAATTTTCTACTTTAATTAAACTTATAATACCATCAGGTTTTTTTTCGTCAAAAACTTTCACTAAATTCTTGAAAACTTGAGGATCAACCAATAGGTCTCCATACATCATTAAAAAGTCATCATTTTTAACAAAATCTTTGGCATAATTTGTTGCATGAGCAGTACCACGACACTCTTCTTGAGTTATATAATTAATTGATAATCCCAAACTCTTATTTCCATCTCCAAAATATTCTCTTATCACGTGTTCTTTATATTTAACTATTAATAAGATTTCAGAGATACCAGTGTTTATTAATCCATCCATGATGTGTTCCAAGATGGGCTTACCAGCCACTTTTATCATTGGTTTTGGCCGAGAAGAAGTAATGGGTCTTAATCTTTTTCCTTCTCCCGCAGCTAATACAACTGCCTTCATAAACTTAAAAAAAGCAACATCTTATTAGAAATTATTGATCGAATTGGTGAACTATATTGTCGATATGATTGGATAAAGATAAGAAAGGTTTCAGATCTCCTTTAAATTCCTGAAGTAGCACTGGTTCTTTAGTTAATTTTTTTTCTAACTCTTCAAATATTTCTTTAATTTTCAAATAATCTCCACTTGCAATTAAATCAAGCGAGTATCCATTTATCCTTCCATAAAGAATCAAGTTTTTCCTTCCTTGTTCTTTTAGATCTTCAAATTGTATCTCTTTGATGTAACTCTTGGCTCTAATTTGTGAATTCATTGTTATTGTAGCTAATTTAGCCGATAAATCTGAACTAAATAATTCAATATTTTCTTTTGAGATATTCTTCTGGAAATTCTTTAACAGTTCCAAATCATATAATTTTGAAATTATGGGCAATCCTTGAGCCGAGATTCCACAATAGATTACTTTACTTTTTATTTCTTCGGAAGGTTTTAAAAATTCTTCATCTTCTAGGTTATCCCGGTACTTATTCCATAAATAAGCAGTTATTAGCTTAATAATTTTAGTAAATTCTGGTTTGCTTGATGATTTCTCTATTTCTTCTGGAGTTCCATAATTTTCTAAAACCTTTTCAGAAAACTCTTTTACCATATTTCTAGCTTCTATGGATCTTGATGAAAATGAACCTGTAATGCAAAAAAATATGTTTCTACCGCTCTTGTCGATAACATGATCTATAATCATGTGTTCTTTTCCTTTCAAGCCCTTAAAGAGCACGTTAGTTAAACGCCAGTAATTTTTAGGGTTTATGCTCTTAATTAATTTCTCCACAAAGAGAATAATCTCAAAAAACGCATACTTCTTACTGTTTGATACATAAACCAAATCTTCGTCTAAAATAATAGCAAATCCAGTAATCATGAAGGAAGATCGATTATTTTTTAAATTAAAATATCTTTTGTAAAAAAAAATTAATACATATATTAATGTCTTTCGAAATTCTACAGAGTTTTAGAATTTAGAACAAAAATTAGAAAGTTTTTCTTCATTTTAAATAAAATTTATTAAAAATAAATAAATTTTTATAATCTTACCTTTTATAATAACAATAATTAAATTATCTTTTGAATGTTAAAATCTTAATACATTAACATCTCTTTAAATGATAAATTTCCTTTTAAATTTCTCAAGAATTTAAAGAATTAAACACGTGCGATTAATGAAAATATTAAAAATTGTAGAAAAAAAGAAGATTTTAAAAGCTGCAGAATTATTAGTTCATGCCAAGAATGCTATTGTCTTGACTGGTGCCGGCATATCTACTGAATCTGGAATTCCAGATTTTAGAGGAGATAGTGGATTATGGAAAAAATACAGTCCAGAAATTTATGGAAACATTCAATCATTCATCAGAAATCCTGCAAAATTTTGGCAATTTGCTGAGAAAATAGCACCAACATTATTTAAAGCAAAACCTAATGCAGGACATATAGCTTTGGCAGAATTAGAAAAGATGAACATAATAAAAGGAATAATAACACAAAATATTGATGAATTACATCAAAAAGCAGGGTCTATACTCGTGTATGAAGTCCATGGAAATATCAACCGATTTACTTGTTTAGGATGTAAGGCATCATACAATAAAGAACAAGTATTAAAAAAATTAAAAAAGGATAAAAAGAAGCCTCCTTGTTGTGAATATTGTGGAACACCATTAAAGCCCTCTGTAGTACTTTTTGGAGAAAGCTTGCCTACATTTGAAATATATTATTCAAGGGATTTGGCTAAAAAAGCAGATGTAATGTTAATTGCGGGTTCTTCCCTTACAGTAGCGCCAGTTTGCGATCTACCACTATACACATTGAATAGTGGAGGAAAATTAATTATAATAAATGATCAACCAACTCATTTAGATAGCAGAGCAGAAGTAGTCATAAGGCATAAAACTGGAATTATTCTTCCATTAATCGTCGAACAAATTAAAATCTTAATGAAAGAAGAAACAAATGTAAGTACTAATGATGAACAATAATAATATCAATTTATAATAATAACCGAAGTTTTTTGATGGCTGTTTCAAATCTTATTGTTAAAGATTGGAGAAAAATAGACATTACTTTTGGATTAGTTTATTTAAATAAGTTAGAATTAATGTTATCTTCTTATACTATAAGATTATTGTATGATTTTTTGAATTCAAGGGCTAATGTTGCTTGCGAATTGTTTTGCATTCCTGAAAAAGTTAAGTATCCGGCGTCAATCGATTTAACACCCAATAACTCCATCAGAAGCCTTGAAAATGAAATGAAACCATTAGAGTTTGACATTTTAGGGTTTTCTTTACAATATGAACTCAATGTAAAGAATTTTTTCTGGTTTTTGGAAAAGAGCGGCATACCTTTTTACAGCAAGAAACGTGAAGAAATGAGAAAAAACGAGAATGTCCATATTCCTATTATTATAATGGGAGGACCAGTTATAACATCCAATCCATTACCTTTAAACAATTTTGTGGACTTTTTTTTCATAGGAGACGCCGAGCCGAACCTACATGATTTTTTAAATTTATTTCTAAAATATAAAGAAAAAAAATTGGAGTACAAAGAATTATTAAAAGAAGCCTCTTTAATTGAAGGTATTTATGTTCCGTTGTTAAAAAATCGTGCCAAACGTGCTATATTGAAATCATTGGACAATTCTCCCACACCAATTAATCAAATTTTTTTTCAAAATAACGAGAGAGCAGAGGGATTTAGTGAAAATTTTTTATTAGAAATAAATAGAGGATGTCCATTCGCTTGTAAATTTTGCATTTCTTCTTATCATAACAGACCTTTTAGAAATAAATCCAAGGAAAACTTGCTAACTTCAATAAAAAGCACTGCTAATCTAAAACAATTTAAAAAAATTTCACTAATAGGATCTTGCGTTTCAGCTCATCCCAATTTTAAAGAAATTTGCTTGGAGGTTTTGAAATTAGGGTTAAATCTTAGCATACCCTCAATGAGAATAGATCATTTATCAAGTGAAATAGTAAAAATTTTAGAAGCAAGTGGAATAAAATCTATAACATTAGCCCCTGAAGCGGGTTCTGAGAAATTAAGATATAAATTAGGAAAAAGAATCTCAGATGAGAAAATAATTAGCACTTTAAGAGAAATAAGCCTTTCAAAAATAAAAAATGTCAAATTATATTTTTTAATTGGATTGCCTGATGAAACTCATGATGATATAGAATCAATTTCGAACATGATTTCAACAATCTCTCATTTTAAATTTGAAAAAGGGGCAATTAGAGCAAATATCAACCCATTAATACCTAAATTTAATACTCCTTTTGAAAAAGAGATTGATTTTTACATTTCTGATAATATGAAGATTCTAATAAATAGATTAAAATCATTGCAAGAAAATTTAGGTAAAAATCCAATAGTTAAGTTAAAATTTCAAAAATTTAAGGAATTAGTTAATGATGCCCGATTACAAGTATTAACATCTTTAGGAGATGAAAATACTTCAAAATTTTTACTTGAATATTATTTGGAAGGCGCAACCATGGGTGCACTGCGTAGAGTCGAGAAAAAGTTAAGCTTTTCTTTAGATGAATACTTAACACGCATCAAAAATGGATACAAACCTTGGACCTTAAATTAGAAGTAAAATTAATTCATTAAGAAAATTTATAGATTAAAACTTTCCACTCCATTAAAACTTAACTTGCAGGGTAAGATTTGATAGCCATTCTTAATAATTTCTTCTCGAAGAGCAAAAACATTATCTACACTACTCAAGATAACGGCAGAACCGCCTCCGCCAGCGCCATTACATTTAAAACCTAATGCGCCATGCTCTTTTGAAATCTTTTCTAACTTGTCTATATAGGAATTAGTCATTTTTGGATGCAGTTTTTTCTGAGCTTCCCAATTTCTATTGATTATTTCACCTACTTTCTCTATATTTGAATTTATGGCACTTTTCATTTCATAGGCACATTCTTTCATGATATCAAAATTTTCCATTGTCAGATTATCCTTATTTTTAAAATTTCTAATGACAGCTTGATGCATCTTGCTTGAACTTCTAGAACTTAAATAAACTAAGATTAGTTGATTTTCTAATTCAAGGATTCTTTTCTTACTTACTTGAATTTTATGCAATTTAACATCGGGATAATTCACTTCCATAAAATTTATCCCACCACTTGCTGCAGCGTATTGATCTTGAACACCGCTTTCTAACTTTAGTTCTTCTATTTCAAGTAAGTGTGCCAATTTAGCAACTTCTAATGGATTCATTTCTATTTCTTGCCATCTAGCAAGAGCTGAAACCAATGCTACGGCAACACTTGCACTAGTTCCAGTTCCACAAGCAGGTGGGGCTTCTGCTCTAATAAAGACGTCCATTCCCCCAAGGATCTTCATTCTTTTTATTGCTGCTTTTAATAAATCTAAATTCCCGTTATATTCAATCTTAGAATGATCTTTAATTTCAGTATATTCTCTTAAATTTTCTGCAAAAATTCTAACTTTATCGTTATTGGACTCAACAATTCGAACATAACTATATAAATCAATGCAAATGTTAAAAACAGCTCCATTAGGATAAAACCAAGTATCTGTCCATCCACCAATATCACAAATTCTTACTGGTGCTCT
>CAZIEC010000083.1:8903-10444 GCA_964538145.1 uncultured archaeon | reverse complement strand
CTAATTGCTTCAATTGTATCAATGGTTTCTCCTGATTGCGATACTGCTATAATAACAGAATCTCCTTGAAGTGAGTTCCCCAACTCATTTTGGAATTCTGAACATTCAATTGCTTGGATATATTTATCAAGAAATCTAGTAATTATGAATTTTCCTGCTAATGAAGCATAATAGGAAGTCCCAGCTGCAGTTATATATATTGACCTTGCACCCCATAATATTTCAGCAAATCTTTGTAATGATTCTTTAGGAATTTTCATTGTATTTCTTAAAGCTTCAGGCTCTTCGAAAATTTCTTTTAACATGAAGTGTTCATATCCTTTCTTTTCAGCGGCATCGATACTCCATTCAATTTCTTGGATTTCTTTTTTAATGGGTACTTCTGGGTTTTTAATGTTAAATATCTTAACATCTCCAGGAGATAATATTGCTATTTCATTATCTTCTAAAATATAACAATTTCTTGTATAAGGTAAAAATGCTGGAATATCTGAGGCACAGTATGTAGTTTTTCCCTCTTCTACTCCAATAATTAAAGGTGATTCTTTTCTTGCCACGATCATCATATTCGGGTAATCTACATGGAAAAGCGCTATTGCAAATGATCCATTGCACCTGTTTAAAGCGCTAATTACAGCATTAAATAAATTTTCTTGTTTATTTTTCAGTTTTTCTTCGATTAAATGAGGGATCACTTCTGTATCAGTATCAGATTTGAATTCATGTCCTTTAGAAATCAATTCTTTTCTCAATTCAATAAAATTATCTATAATGCCATTATGAACTACTGCTATTTTTTCATGACAATCTAAATGAGGATGACTGTTGATTTTTGTTGGAGGACCATGTGTTGCCCATCTCGTGTGAGCCAAAGCCATTCTTGCTCCATTTGGAAAATCATCGAGCTTTAATTTAGCATGAATTTCATCAATCTTTCCTGAATCTTTTTTTACAAAAATTTTAGAATTATATTGCACTGCTATTCCACATGAATCATATCCCCTATACTCTAAACGCTTAATTCCATCTAATGCTAATTTTCCAATTGAAATATCTTGATTTGTAATGACACCGAATATTCCACACATTATTATTACCTATAAATTAATTAGTATTTCCTTAAAAAATGGATTTAATGAGTTAAATTAAAAAAGAATGAAATTTATTTTAAGATTATTGTATCTCTACACGATTTTATTTTTAGCATTTTAAATATAAGCTTAATTCCAATTTCTAACATAAAAATTTAAAAATTTATGAAGAATAATTCATCTTATTATGTGTTAATCTCTCATGGAAAAAGATAAAGAACTTGGTAAGTTTACAGAAAAAGAAATTTATGAAATTCCAGCATCTCTAAGGAATGCTATTTCTCAAAAAAGTGTTCTCAATCAAGTGGCAAGTGATATTGTATCAAGAAAAACACGACATCTTTATTTAATAGGGGCGGGAAGTTCTTATCATGCTGGACTTGCAATGACTTATCTTTTTAATAAATTTGCTAAAATTCCTACTTTTTCAGAATATGCAATGGAATTTCG
>CAZIEC010000083.1:0-8803 GCA_964538145.1 uncultured archaeon | reverse complement strand
TTTTTAATAAATTTGCTAAAATTCCTACTTTTTCAGAATATGCAATGGAATTTCGCTATTTAATCAAACCAATCTTAACTGAAAAAGATTGTGTCATTGCAATATCACAAAGCGGTGAAACAAAAGATACAATCCAATCCATAAAATTAGCTAAAGAAGTAGGGTGCTTAACGATAAGTATTACAAATTATTCGGATTCAACTCTTTCAAGGATGTGTGATCATCATTTATTATTAAATTGTGGAGAAGAGAAATCTGTTTTGGCAACAAAAACCTATGTGGCTGAACTGGGGGTCTTGGCTGGGCTTGCTTTAGAAATTGCAAATAAGTTGAAAAGAATTGGAAGTAGAGATTATAATGAATTATGGGTTGAATTATTAAAAATCTCTGATAAAATTCACTCACATCTTCCAATTTTACACGAAAAAATTAAAAAATATTCTCTCTATTTTAAATTTGCAGAATTTTGTTTTATTTTGGGAAGCGGACCTGATTATGCTACTGCCTTGGAAGGCGCATTAAAATTAAAGGAAGGGGCTAGAATTTTTGGTCAAGCTTATTCTACAGCAGAATTTCCTCATGGCCCAATAACTCTTGCTGAACCAAAAACGTGCATCCTCGCAATCATCCCTCAAGAGAAAGATGAACGTAGAGATAATTTATTACATTTATTGGAAAGAATAAAAGAACGCAAGGCAACAATTTTAGGTATATATGAAGAGCCGGGTGGTAATGAAATACCCAAACCAATAGATTTTGGCATAGCTGTTCCTAACACTCATATTAATTTGCAACCAATGATAATGATAATTGCTGTTCAGCTTCTTACTTTAGAAATTTCTCGCATAAAAGGAATTAACTGTGATACACCTAAATTTTTATCAAAAATTTCAGGAATTTAGGAATAAAGAGAATTTTTTACACAATTTTAAAAATATAGATAAAAAGATTATTATTATAAGATTAACTTTAATTCTTTCATCTTTTCTGCAGCCAATTTATTTAATTCTTGAGTTTCTTCCATTGTTTTACTTGATTCACCAGAAATTCTTAAATAGGGACTAGTACCAGACCTTCTTATTAAGATCCATCCATCATTATAATCAAATCGGCATCCATCCATTTGATTTATATTTTCGATTTTTTTACCAAGTCCTTCTAATAAATCTGTAATCGTTTCAATAATCTTTTGATTGATTTCTTCTGAAAAAGGGATATCTTTTTTCAATCGAAATTTAGTTTGATAATAGGGATATTTCGGAATTTCTTTCATTAATTGTTTTAATGTTTTACCAGTAGTGACTATTATTTGCAATAATTTTGCAATAGTCACAATTGAATCAGGACCATAATGAAATTCCGGCCAAATGTATGTACCAGAAGTTTCTCCTCCTAAAAAGCCACCATGTTCTTTTAATGCAATAGCTACTTTTATATCCCCTACTTCTGTTCTTATAACTTCACATCCTAAAGGTGTTAATACATCTTCTAGCAAATTTGAAGAATTTATGGGAGTTACTATTTTCATATTATTTTTTGAGAGGTTATTTTTATTTGAGAGATATTGTTTTGCTAAAAGTGCTAATAAACGTATGGGATCAACTATTTCGCCATCTTCATCTAGGAAAATCACCCGATCGGCATCTCCATCTAAAGCAATACCTATATCTTCTTGTGTAGAAATTTTTATGAAAGCAGATATTTGACGCAAATTTTCTTCACTTGGTTCTGATAATCTTCCTGGAAAGCGGCCATCCATTTGTGCATTCAAAGATACTAATTTACAACCATATTTCGTCAATAAATTTGTAACAATTTCACATCCCGCACCATTTCCAGGATCAACGATTACATTCAAATTCGATCCATCAAAATTTATCTGATTGGTGATATTTGAAATATGGATATCATTTATATCATTAATAGGAGTTACCTTACCAACTTCATCCCAATTAATGTTAAGAAATTGTTTTTCATTATAAATTCTAGCAATCTCCATTTCTTGATCAGGCGAAAATCCTAATCCTGATGGATTCCATAACTTTAATCCTATATATTCAGGAGTGTTATGTGATGCTGTAATCATTACACCAGCATCAGCTTTTAAAACTCTTAAAGACATTGCTAGAGTGGGCGTAGTGACTATTCCAAGTGTTTTCACCATACATCCAGTACTTACTAACCCAGAAATTAATGCATATTCTATAGGTAAAGCAGAAGTTCTAATATCTTTCCCTATAACCACTGAGCCACCATTTAAATAGCTGCCTAGGGCAAGTCCTACTTCTAATGCCATTTGAGGTGTAAACATTAAGTCTGATTCAGAATAGTTTTGAAAAACTCTTCGAATACCAGATGTTCCAAAAATATTATTCAATACTTTTACCCTCCTAAATTAAAATAATTAATCATATAATTAAAAATCAACTACTTTTGAGTTGAGAAAGTATGACAAATGATATTAATTTTATGTTAAGATACTAATTCTTTTATAATATTGTAAGGATAATACATGTTTCTAAGAATCATTTTCTTATTTAAATTCTTAAATGATTCTGAAAGTATAATCGCTAAAATTTAATCTAATGAATGTAATGTTAAAATGTTCTCTCAAATATAAAAAAAATACATTTATTTTCCTCTAAGTTCATTGATGTTGAATATTATATTTATTATATACGACTTTTTAAAGTAAAAGAAAAAAAATATAAATTAAACCCCTTATTATCTTCTTTATATAAGAATTTGTTAAAATTCTACAATTAAGGTTAACGATTTATATAGCGGTAAATTATAATGATCTTTCAAGGGCTTTTCAACATTTTAAGCATTTATTTGAACCAAATTGAACTGTTTTATAATTATACAGAAGAGTATTTTAGAGAAATCATTAGTTCAAAATTTAAGGAGTCAACAATTCCTAAAGATAAATTATTAAAGAACCTGAATCAGTTAATAAATCTTATAAAAGAAGAGATGATAAAAATTGGATTTGATCCTCAAGAATTAGAAAATAAATTCTTAGATCCTTTTCTTGAGATTAATGAAGGTGATCATCTTAGAATTCATACGATTTTTGAATTATATGACAAAAAAATAGCCCCACTTCTTTACGAAATATTTTTAGAAAAAATTGTTGACTATTTAGTTGATGTTAAAGCATCCCCATTGATGTTAAATTTAAAAGAAAAAGGATTTTTACCTCTAGAATTAATAATAGAGCTTAGAAATCTAAAGAATTTAATTGAAAAATATCCTGAAAAAAAAGAGATTCTTAGAAAATATATCAAGATTCAACAACACCTCATAGAAAAGTTAAATCAAAGTAAAAAAAAAATTGAAAGCCTTGAGGATCTAAAAGATCCGAAAGATAAACTTCAATTAATATATTTAATATATCGAATAATAAGCTTTTTTCACTTGGAAAAAAGGTTTGATTTTTCTCATATTAAAGAATACATATTAAACAATATGGATGAGTGGTTGATAACTATACCACTTGTTACGCTTAAAAATCCAGATTTGTACTTTTGCGGGCTTTATCTTGCAATCCATTTAAAAGTACCAATTGATAAAAATCGAGTCATTAAATTTTTAATGGAATTATATGAAGAAGGTATAGATGAGTTTGAAGCACCTTTACTAGAGGCGACTGATGGACTTTATTATTTTTTTAAATCAACGAATTTAATGAAATTATGGCTGACACAAGAACAAATTACCAATCTAATTAAAGCTGATCCAAAATTTTTCGAACCTAATTACTTAAAAAACCTTGAAACCTCTCAATTAGTTGTTATTTTAAAAATTTATAAACTTGTAAATGCTACAAATGTAGAAGATAACATTAAAGCGATCATTGAAGAAATTGAAAGGAGAATGACTCCAGAAGGTATAAAACAATATAGAGATGGTTTTGTCTCTTCTGAGGCAACTTATTATGTCTTATTTTGTAATTATTCAAGAGATAGTTTGGATAAATTAAAAGACTACAATCTCTTAGAAGCAATCGTTTCCAGAATCTATAGAAATTTGGAGATTCTTGATTTTTCAGCGGATATGAGTTATGATTTATTATCCGAATTGTTTTATTCTTTTGAAAGTTTAAAACTATTTAATTGTATAGAAACAAAACAAATGATAATTCATTTAGCGAGATATCTCTTTCCCCAAGAAATATTGGAAAAAGTTGAAAATAACTTGGATTTAATAAAAACGAGAGCCAGATTTAGACATTTGAAGGTGGATAAGATTACAGGAGAAACAATATATTAAATCTTAATCACTAATTTAATAATTTTCTCAAGAAATTTTTATTTCTTGCTAGATGTTGTTATATATTACATTAACTTAACTTAATATATATTAATTATATTCATGAGAATTTAATATGACATTGGACAATTTTGAATTAATTTATAGTAGGAATCGCTGTGAAATTAAAAATAAACCAAGAGTCATATCTAAACTAAAAGATATTTTAGGAGAACAAAATGTATCCACGAAAAGAGTTGATTTATTAGCGTACTCTGGAGATACCACATTAATTGGAACAAATTGGATGTTAAAAGGTAAGATTGCTGGATTGCCGGATATAATTACTTGGCCAGAAAATGTAAAGCAAATCTCCGAAATCTTAAAATTAGCAAATGAAGAAAAAATTCCAGTAATTCCTCGTGGTGAAGGATCGGGAGTCGTGGGTGGTGCTATTACTATCTATGGTGGAATTGTTATAGATATGAAAAAATTTAATCGAATTATTGAAATAAATGATGAGGATTTAACAATTACGGTTGAGACTGGCATTAATGGCATGAATTTGGAGAGATATCTGAATGCTAAAGGCTATACAATGGGACACATCCCCCAATCGCTTTATACATCCTCTTTAGGAGGGTGGATTGCTCATAGAGCTGCGGGACAATTTTCAACTAAATATGGAAAAATTGAAGACATGATTTTGGGCATGGAAATAGTTTTACCTCAAGGAGAAATTATTTCAATAAAACCAATAGCCGGAGCTTCTCGGGGACCATTGCTCGAAAAACTATTTATTGGAAGTGAAGGAACTCTTGGAATAGTGACAAAAGCAACTCTTAAAATTTGGCCATATCCCGAAAAAAGATCTTTAATTTCATATGCTTTTCCAACTATAGAAGATTCTTTTAATGCAATTAGAGAAACTCTAAGAGAGAATGTGTATCCTGCTGTTATCAGAATATATGATGATCAGGAAACTGACAGGCATTTTGAATTTATTAAAGAAGCAAAAGGAAAAGTAATGGTAGTTTTTATTTGTGAAGGAAATAAGGATTTGGTATCATTAGAAGAGAAAATTACGAGAGAAAAATGTCAAAAATATAATGGCGTAGACTGTGGAGAAAAACCCGTTGAGCATTGGCTTGAAACGAGATTTAAAGTTACCGAAACATCTAGCACGCCAACTTTTAAAATAGTATTTGATACAATCGAAGTTGCATCATTATGGAGTAATGCTTCAAGAATATATCATTCTGTTTTAAAGGCCATGAAAAATTTAAAAGGTGTTTTATTGATTACTGCTCATGTATCTCATTTTTATCCAAACGGCGTAGGTATTTACTTTACTTTCGCTGGCGTGCCTCCAAAAGGCATTTCTGATTTTGATTTTTATAAAATGTGTTGGAATACCACCATGAAAACTGTTATTGAAAATGGAGGTATAATTGGTCATCATCATGGTGTTGGAATCAATAGATCTGCTTGGATGGAAGATGAGTGGGGTAATGCATTAAATCTACTAAGAGATATTAAGAAATTATTAGATCCTAATAATATTTTGAATCCAGGAAAATTATATCAACCAATTTGGAGCAAGGTGATCGAATAAATGGGCTTAGAAGAAACTTTCAAAAAATATAAATGGATGATTCCTATAATTAGCAACGCAGAAAGAGATATTAGATCAATTTTAATGAAGAATTTTAGAACTAGAAAGAAAAATTTCTATCCTCAAGGAGATTATAAAGCAGATGTTGACAATTTAATTAAATGCATGCTTTGTCCTAACATGTGTCGATTTGATTGTGGTACCTTGCAAGCTGCTTCAAAAGAGACGATGAGCCCGGCATATAAAGCTAGAATTGGCTATTATATTACAATGGGATTAATTGATCCTACAAAAGAAGAAAATAAGGATTTTATTGATTTAATGTATAAGTGTACTAATGAAGAAAACTGTAAAGTATGGTGTCCATTTGATTTTTCAGTAGTTTCACTTTTAGAATCAGTAAGAGATGATCTAAATGATAAAGGATTGATGCCAGATTACTGTAAGGCTAAAATTTCGAATTTACATGAAACAGGTACAATTGAAAATTATAATATCTTTAAAACATATAAAGAAAAAGGTATCGAAAACATCTCATCAAATGAAAGTGTCGAGGTTTTTTATTATGTTGGTTGTGAAATGATGAAATTTCCTGATGTCGTTAATGCTAATATTAGAATTTTGAGACAGGCTGGAATAAAATTTTCAGTTGAATTTGAAAAGAGAAATTGTTGTGGAGCTGTTGCTTTTAATGTAAGAGACATGAAAACAGCAAAAGATTTTGCTGAAAAAAATGCTAATTTATTATCTGAAAGTGGTGCAAAGATCATTGTTTCTGATTGCCCTGGTTGTGTTTTGACTCTAACTGAAAGATATGAAAAATTAGGGGTTAAAATTGACGCTGAAATCATCCATATTGCTAATTATTTCAGTAGATTAATTGATGAGGGTAAATTATCGTTTAAAAAAGAACTCCAAGGGGATTATAGTCAAGTGACTATTCATGACCCATGTTTATTAGCCAGAAATTTAAAAGATACTACTTCAATAAGAAAAATTCTAGGAGAATTTAAACATATTAAAATTATTGAACCCATTCATACTAAGGATAAAGTTCATTGTTGCGGTTGGTCAGGGACTGCTCAGTTAGCAGATCGAGACTTAGCAATTAAAGAAGCTTCTAATCGAATATCTGAATTAATAGAAACGGGATCAAATATTATTGTATCTGCATGCCCTTTATGTGAATTAGGATTAGGATATGGATTAAATGAAAATAATAAAGAAAAGATTAAAATAATTGATTTATCTGAAATATTAATTAAACAATTATAAAATTAAAAAAAATAGTGAGAATTATGGGAAAATATGTCCTAACATTAGATATTGGAACAACTAATATTAAAGCAATTCTTTTTGATAAGAATGGGGATATTTTTGCAGAAGCAAGACGACGCCCAAATTACATAATGAACGAACCTGGTCAAGTAGAACAAGACCCAAAAGAAATTTGGGAATTAAGCAAGCAAGTTATAGAAGAAGTAATTAATAAAAACAATTTA
Source organism: uncultured archaeon (assembly GCA_964538145.1). GTDB lineage: Archaea > Asgardarchaeota > Lokiarchaeia > Sigyniarchaeales > SOKP01 > SOKP01. Next base: position 1,432 of record CAZIEC010000083.1, on the reverse strand, counting down.
AAAGCTTCTGATATAGATTCAATGGCAATTAGTACTCAGAGAGCCTCTTTTATTTTCTGGAATAAAAAAACTGGTGAATTATATTCAAATGTAATTACTTGGCAAGATGCTAGATCAGCAAATTATTGTGAAAAATACAATAAAAAATTCTTTTTCCGCTTCTTGAGAACCTTTGCTAAAATCATGTGCATTTTTGGAAGTGCTAAAATGCGTCTTGCTTCCATGCTAAAATTTTCTACCGAGCACGGGTCAATTAGAACAAGCTATTTTCTTTCAACACATCCCGAAGTAAATGAAAAAATTAAATCCACAGACACCGATGTCATATGGGGCCAAATAGAAACTTGGATATTATGGAATTTAACCGAAGGAAAAGTCCACGCTACGGATATTTCTAATATTTCTGCTTCTGCAATGTATGATCCTTTTACATTAAAATGGAATAAACCAATACTTAAACAATTAGGAATCCCCCTCCATATTTTACCAGAAATAAAAGAATCAAAAGATGATTTTGGAGTTACTAGACTTTTTGGTGGAGGAGAGATTCCAATTAGAGCTGTTGTTGCTGATCAACAAGCATCTTTATTCGGACAATGTTGTTTTAATGCTGGAGAAGTTAAAGTAACCAATGGAACTGGATCTTTTGTGGATATTAATACGGGAGATATTCCTTATGTCTCTAAAAGAAGGTTATATCCATTAATAGCATGGAAGATAGATGGTGAAATTACATACATGCTAGAAGGTTTTTCTCATAATACTGGAAATATTATTGATTGGATCCAAGAAGAGTTAAACTTAATAAAGACGCCCGAGGAAACTGAAAAATTGGCAATGAGTGTCGATTCTACAAATGGAGTTTTCTTCTTACCTACTTTTTCAAGTGGAATCTCGTTTCCTTATTGGGATCCTACGACCAAGGGCAACATTTTTGGAATAACTCTTAGTACAAAAAAGGCACACATTATTAGGGCTGTTTTAGAGGGAATCTGTTTTAGAATAAGAGATTTAATAGAAGGCATAATGGAAGACACGGGAATTAAAATAAACGTGATAAGAGCTGATGGTGGCGTATCCCGCAATAATTTCTTATTGCAATTTTTAAGCGATATTACCGGTTTAAAAGTAGAAAGAGCTGCAAATCCCGAAACAACGGCATTGGGAGCCGCTTTTATGGCAGGATTGGCTACTGGTTTTTGGAATTCTAAAGATGAGCTTTTAAAAATTAGAAAGATTGACAAAGTTTTTGAACCCAAAATGAGTGAAGAAGAACGGGAAAAACGTTATGATTTTTGGAAAGATATCATTAAAAGATCCTTAAATTATCAAATAGAATAAATAATGCAAAGAAATTTCTTTTTTTTCATTCAAATTATATATTTCTTGGAAAAATAATTAAAAAATTAGTAAAATATTTTTTGAACCTCTC
>CAZIEC010000082.1:2516-10492 GCA_964538145.1 uncultured archaeon | reverse complement strand
GTTTCAAATGAAAAAATCGGAAATGATTTCCAAGATTTATTTTTAACCTTGGGTATTCAAACAAAATTAATTCATGATAAACAAAAGAATGCGATTGGAATTAGAATTGATGAAGAAGATCTTTATTTATTTACTGAAAAAATATTGAAATTTGACAAAGAATTAATGTCTACAATTAAAAATGTGATTAATCATTACAATAGCGATTCTCTTTACAAGAATAAATTACCCATTGAATTTTACTTAAAGGTAAATAAAATTAAAAAATCTTTAAACTTTGACCAGCACTCGGTTTTAACTAATCCCTCAAATAAAATGCTATATATTAACAGTAACATTGTCATAAATGAAATTGAGAAATTGAAACTATCATTAAATGGTAATAAATCAATCGGAATTAATCTAAATATTGGAAGAAAAAATCTTTTAATCACTTGTATCTCTAATGAAAATATAAATAAAGCATTAAAAGAAACATCAGAAATTGAAAAATTAATTAAATCTGACCTAAAATGGGGTTATATTAAAAATATTGAACGCATTCAGAATGAAGGAAAGTTCTATCAACCTTGGGTTTATGATTTAACAATTGAACCATATCATTCTTTCATCTCTCAAGGAGTTATTTTACATAATACGGTCAGTATTGCTAAAGCTGGAATCATTGCTACCTTAAAGGCACAAACTGCCATAATCGCTGCGGCAAATCCGCGTACGGGAAGATATGATCGTTATAAGACCCCAACCCAAAATATAAATCTTCCTCCTTCCCTTCTATCGAGATTTGACTTAATCTTCGTAGTTATTGATCGCCCGGATCCCGCAGAAGATGCTCAGATGGCTGAATTCATCTTAAAGAATTCCATGTATGATCCTGATAAAAATGCTGATGATTACATAGAAAATATAGCTCCAATCCCTCCAGATTTATTGAAAAAATATATCAAGCATGCAAGAAGGACTTGTTTTCCAACATTAACAAATGAAGCAAAAGAACGCATAAAACAATTTTATTTAGAACTTAGAGGCCAATATGACAGTGAAGATGCAATCGTGTCAATTTTAGCAAGAAATTTAGATGCTTTAGTAAGATTAAGTGAAGCTCATGCTAAAATGGCTTTAAGAGAAAAGGTTCTTAAGAGTGATGTAGAAGAGATAATTAAACTATTTAAAAGATATCTCAAAGATACCGGGTATGATGAAAATACAGGAAAAATTGACATGGATAGAATTTTAGTTGGGCAATCGAGAAGCGTAATAAATAAACTTGATCGCCTTTTAAGCAAATTGAAAGAGATTTTTGAAGAGGTTAATTGGAGAGCAATTGAAAAGAGCAATGCAATTCAAATAATAAGTTTAGAGGAAAATCTCGATGAGAAATGGGTTGAAAATGCCATAGAAGAATTAATCAAAGAAGGCACATTATATGAGCCTAGAAATAATTTGATAAAATTAGTAAACAAAGAAGAATAGACTAGTTTTAAAATACTTTATTTTTATTTATAACAAATTCTTTAAGCTTTTTTTTATTTTTAATTCATAATAAACGAATGAATAAATATTTGAGAGTGAAGTTTTTATTTCACATGAAGAAGTCATTAATGATTTAAAAGAGGCTATAAATGGAGAATATTCTGCAAAAATTAAATATGAATTATTTAGTAATAGAGCTCTAGAAGAGAATCTTTATGAAATTGCATACTTATTTAGAGCAATCTCATTTGCGGAATCAATTCATATTAAAAATCACATAAAAGCTTTAGAAAAGATTCTAAATAGAAAACAAAATCTAGAAGATATAATTAATATTAATGAAAATGATATAAAAACTCAAGTAAAAGATACAAGACATAATTTATTACAAGCCATTCAAGGAGAAACTAACGAATTTAAAAAAATGTATAAAAATTTCATAAAAAGAGCAAGTAAATCAGGGTTATTTCTAGCTGAATTTTCATTTGATTTAGCACGAAAAGCTGAACATGTTCATAAAAGATTATATGAATCTTTTTTAAAAAAATTGGACAATGATGAAGGATTTACTAAAATAAAACTTTATGTATGTAAAATTTGTGGAAATGTGGAAATTGAACTTGTTCCTGATAAATGTCCATTATGCGATCACGATAAAAAGTTTTTCATTGAAATTGAACCTTAAATTCTGAATTTCAATAATACAAATTATAATAGAGATTCAAATAGTGAACCGATTCCATAAGAAGCTATGAACCCTATAAAACCTATTATTAACATTTCAATTCCACCCTTAATTTTTGATTCACTGGTAATTCTTGTTTTGAAAACTCCAATGAGGAATAATGCAAAAAATGATATTGCTGAAGATATGATTAATGATATATATCCCATTGGAAAAAAATAAGGAACCTGAGGAATAAAAGATCCAACTATGAAAGAAATAAATGTTAATAGCGCACCAATAAGCGGGCTTTCTGGGAGTTCCAATCCTAATTCACTCTTAATTAAAAAATTAAGCCATATTTCTTTATTTGAAGTAATTACATTCACACATTCTTCAAGAATTTTTCCATCAAATCCCATTTTTCTAAAAATATCAGCAACTTCCTCTTTTTCTTCTTCTGGGAAAAGTTCTATTTCTGCTTCTTCTCTTTTGATTTCATTTTTAACATAATTATATTCTGATTTGGAAGATATATATTCTCCTAACCCCATGCTGATTGCACCCGTTACCATAGCAGCAATACCGGTTAATATAACAATAGAATTATCTCCTGTAGAAATAAATGTTGCCATGGCAACACCAATTAATAAGGTAAAAGTAGATATTAATCCATCATTTATCCCTAATATGATACTTCTTACTTTACCCCCACCTACTACATGTTCTTCTTTCCTTTGAGATATAATGAATCACCTTTTTTACTCATCTAGTTAATAAAATATAGCTAAATTTTATCAGATTTTAAACCTTTTATATTTTTATTTTGTTTAAACCTAATTCAGTTAATTTTTCATATGAGGGAAATCCTGATTCTGGATCCCATTTTCGAATTTTATAATATATTTTTCTCATTTTTTCAAAATTTGGAACATTACCTTTTATTGGCCCTTCTTTTAATGGAGTCAGCATTATTTTTGGTATATTATCCCTTGAAGAATTTAGCCCCATTTTTATATTAAATAATCTCTTGATGGTAAAAATCTTTTCTCCAATAAGTTTAATTGAATCAATATCGAGGTTATATCCCATTAAGTTGTTTATTAATTCACACATTACATTAACTGGTGGATTAAAAAAGAAGCACGCTATTAGACTTGAATATAGTGATCTATAATCTTGAAGAATTATTGTACTTTTAACCGCTTTTTTATTACTTAAATTTGTTGGCATTTTTCTTATACCAAGACTACTATAATTAACATCAATGGATGATCTTAACACCTTAAAAGTATCTGCTGTTGTATGGCACGCTCCTCTAGGGCTAAAGGCATATGTAATCGCCATTGAATAACAAAACCGTGGATCATGATAAGGAATTTCTAAATTATTAACCGTCGCAATATTTTCTTTTTCAATCTTGAAAAAATTTCCTAAATAATTCGATCCTTCAGCTAAGATTTTACCAATACCTTCTCTATAAGCAATTTTTCTAATCAATTTTAATGCCGGAACAGGATCTCCCCAATCTAATTTTAAACCGTCAACATCTCCTTTAGAAATTTTACCTTCATTATATAAAGTATATAATAAAGCAATTGTACTGCTAGTGCTTATTGTGTCCATCCCAAAATCATTGCAAGATTTGTTTGCCATTATGATCGACTTTAAATCACTATTTAATATCATTGAACCAAAACCAGCAATGGTTTCGTATTCTGGGCCTTCACATTTAATACTTTTCTCTTTATTTAACGAGTCTGAAATTTCCACTATCTTTCCGCATCCAATAGGGCACCCATAACATGCCTTATTTCTCACATAATAGTTTTTTTTCATTTGTTCTCCTGAAATATTAACAACATCATCCCATCTCCCCTTTTTCCAATATTTAATTGGTAAATCCCCAATAGAATATGCTCCCAATACTCCTCCACTTGTGCCTAAATCCCTTAATAATCTTGTAACTGTCGAATTTAAAATCAAAGAAAAGGCTTTTTTAATACTTTGTTTAAATTCTTTAGGATTGAAAATGTTAATCTTATGAGTTTTACCCCTAACAATAATTGCTTTTAAATTTTTAGACCCCATGACAGCTCCCAATCCTGTTCTACCCGCGGATCTTCCTTCTGCATTTATATTAGCATATTTTACTAAGTTTTCTCCTGCTTGACCAATACATAAAACTTTTCCATCTAATAAATCAAAATCTTTTTTTATTTTTTCACTTGTATAATAAGTACCTTGACCCCAATATTTACTGGCATCTTTTAATTCAAATTTATCGTTCTCAATAAATAAAAGCACGGGGGTCTTAGATTTTCCTTTTATTATTATCCCATCATACCCAGCTTTTTTTAATTCTGGACCAAAAGACCCTCCACAATTCGCTTCCCCCCATAACTCGGTATAAGGTGATCTTGCGCATACAACAAATCTATTTGATGCTGGAATTCCACTTAATGTAAAAGGACCTGTCATGATTATTAAAATGTTATTTTGATCTAAGCCATCGTTTTGTCGTTCGATATTTTCAATTAAATATCGGCAAGAATATCCCGCTCCTCCTATAAACTCTTTACATATTTTCAAATTTAATGGGATGGGAGAAATTTTTTCTTTATTTAAATCTATCGACAATAATTTTCCGGAATAACCATATATTTCATTATTAGAATCCATGGTAAAAATTTTGATATTTTAATAAAGAATAAATTCATAAATATTTCCTTTAAACATTAAGGGATTAAATTTCGTGCCCATAATAAAATTTACTATTGATTTTAACTTAAATGTAAGTGAATGTATGAAAATCTTAGAAAAAATTAAAGATATGTAAAATTGATGATATAATTATTAAATTATTCTAGGCTATTATCCATATAAACATGATTTTTTAATCATTTAGTAGGTTTTAAATATGAGAGCTGCCGTGCTTGAAGATGTTGAAAAATTGATTTATAGGGAGGATTATCCTAAACCAAAAGCAGGTCCCAAAGATGTAATTGTGAAAACACATTATTGTGGGATATGTGGAACTGATGTTAAAAATTATAAATATAAAATTTATCAATTACCACTAATTATGGGCCATGAATTCAGCGGTGAAGTTGTTGAAATAGGTTCTGATGTACAAAATGTTGATATTGGAGAAAAAGTTTGCGGAATAAATGTATCTTTGAGTGTTCAACAAGGCGAATTGGATGGTCTAGGAATTTTTCGGGATGGAGGGTTTGCTGAATATGTTAAAGTACCTGAAAAATACCTCTTTAAAATTCCTGAAAATATCTCTACTAAAGAGGCAATAATGATTGAATCTTTTGCTAATGCTGTGAGGGGTGTGAAACTTTCCCAGTTAAGAGAAAATGAAAACGTGATGATTATTGGGGGTGGAAATATTGGACTTTGTTTTTTAGAATATATTGTTAAAACAAAAAGTCCGAATTATATCGTTGTCATAGAACCCCATGAATTTTTAAGAAATAAAGCAATTGAATTTGGTGCAAGTGAAGCATTACCTCCAAACAAGATGAAAATTAATAAATTTATCAAAAAGAATGGACCTCCATCCTTTATTTTTGATTGCGCGGGATTTGAGCAAACATTAAGACTTGCTATTGATTTAATTGACAAGGGAGGGACCGTGCTTTTGGAGGGTGTAAATAAAGGAAATATTACTCTACCAATGTTTCTATTAAATTCGAAAGAATTATGTTTGAAGGGTTGTTTGGGCCACGACAGGGAAGACATCTTGGAGTCCATTGATTTATTCGCTAAAAAAATAGTTAATGGGAAAAAATTCATTTCTGAAATTCATCCATTGAAAGATATCTCAAAAATTTTTAATAAATTTTTCGAAACTGGTGAAAGAAATTTCATAAAAGTGGCGATAAAGATTATAAATTAAAAAATAGAAAATTCACCCTTTTTTATTTTGATGAATGATTGTTTCAGCTAAGAAAATGAAAGATTTTTCAATATTTTCTCCCTCTTTAGCAGAAGTAATAAAATAAGTTTCTGAATTTATAGATTTACTTAATTGAAGAAGATAATCTTCTGAAATTTCATTCTCTAAATCACTTTTATTTGCTATTAGGATATTTGGTATCTTTTTATAATTATTTATTAAATCAGGATACCAAAAATTAACGATTTGTTCAAAAGTTTTTTTTCGCGTTAAATCTCCAACGATCAATGCCCCGCTGCTCCCTTTATAATATAATGGTCTCATTCTTGACCATCTCTCTTGACCAGCAATATCAAATAGTTGTAGAATGACAGAATCTCCTGAAGAAATTGTTATTTTTTTAGTATATATGTTTGTTCCTATGGATGCTCGATATTCAAAAATGAATTTCCCTGAGACAAATTTCTTTACTATACTCGTCTTACCAACTCCAGGATCCCCTATGATAATGATTTTAAATTTGTAATCCATGAGGTGCATCTCTTTCATTTGATTTAAGTAAATTTATTACTAAGAAAATTATTTAGAAACATATTTATATTTATGGGACACATCCTAAATTATTAAAATATTTGGTATTCTAATAAATTTAGGCGATTATTATGGCTACCGGAATTATTTATGATCCAATTTATTTAAAACATGATATAGGAATGCATGTTGAAAGTCATTTAAGATTGGTTACAATTATGGACTTTTTAGAGGAACATGGTGTTTTAAAAGACCCTAATTTTAATATGATAAAACCTAGAAAAGCAACAATAGAACAAATAAAATATGTCCATACAGAGAGATTAATAAAAGAAGTAAAAGAAGCGTGTGAATTAAGTGAAAAATCCGGAAGAATACAATATTTAGATATGGATACTGCTGTATCCCCACATACATTTGAAGCTTCTCTTTATTCAGTAGGAGGAAATATTCAAGGTGTTGATGAAATTCTTGCTAATAATATAAAAAATGGTTTTGCCCTGGTAAGACCTCCGGGACACCACTCAAATTCATATAGATGTGCTGGATTCTGCATCTTTAATAACATTGCAATAGCAGCAGAATATTTATTTCGAGAAAAGAATGTTAAAAAAGTTGCTATTATTGATTGGGATTGCCATCATGGAAATGGAACACAAGATATTTTTTATAACGGCTCTGAATATGGAGATATTGTATTAATTCATTCACACCAAGATCCTACAGCATTTTATCCCGGAACTGGCTTTTTCAATGAAATTGGGGAAGAAAAAGGAGCTGGAAAAATAATTAATTTTCCAATGCCACCTGGATCTGCAGATGATGCAATAATGTTATATTTTCAAGAAATTGTATCGCCGGTACTCAATGAATTTAAACCAGAATTCATCCTAATTTCTGCTGGTTTTGACACTCATTGGACTGATAGATTAACCAATATGGGATGGACATATCAAGCACCAGCTAATTACTTAAAAAAAATTAAGGAAATTGCAGATAAGATCTCTAATGGCCGCATTTTACTTACATTAGAAGGTGGATATGAAGTGGATAAACAAGCTATTGCGGTATTTAATTGTCTTAAAGTTCTTGATGATAAATATAATGAGTTAATAGAAGAAAAACCACGAAAATCGGATCCAAAAATAGTTAATTATATTCAAAACAAACTATTTCCAAAATTAAAAGATAAATTACAACCTTATTGGGATTGCTTTTAAATTCTAGAAGTTTATATTTATAAACTTTTCTATTTATTTATATCACAATACATAAAACAAATTTTTGTTAGAAATTAGAAAAGGAGATATAGATGTCAGAAAAACAGAAAGATAGTAATGATAATGATTATAAAAAACCTTTAAAACCACCGTCCATGCCGCCACCATCTACTCCCCCGCC
>CAZIEC010000082.1:0-2416 GCA_964538145.1 uncultured archaeon | reverse complement strand
CACCACCTTCACCATCATTCACTCAACCAAGTATCCCACCACAGAAAGCCCCACAAAATATACAACAACAGTCTTTCGTACAACAATCAATGGAAGAACAACAAGTCCAAAAAATTGCTGGTCCAACACAGGCAGAATTTAATGCGCTAAAAATCGAGTTAGAACAAAAGGATAGAACAATAAGAGAATTACAAGGTAAAATTGAAGAATTAAATAATCAATGTAATAAATTAAATGCTCAAATTCTTGAAAAAGATGGAAATATCAATCAATTAATGGATCAAATTAAAAATTTACAAAATACAATTAACAATTTTCAAGCTCAAATTAATCAACTTAATAATGAAAAAGCTCAATATCAAGCTCAAATTCCTCAATTACAAAACCAATTAAGTCAAATTCAACAAGAAAATTTAGCTTTGAAGCAACAAATGGCTCCTTTACAAGCTCAAATTAGAAAATTGCAAGAAGAAGTAGCATATAAAGATAAGAGGATCCAAGAATTGAAAGAACCACGGCCCGTTATGCCTTCTAGTCTGGCTCAAGGAATTACATCTCAACCTCCTAGTTATGGGATAACTTCATCATTCAGTAAGCCTGATACGAATAATGTTTCTAATACTATATCTACAGAATCTAGTAGTTCAATCGGAACAGGAAGACGTGTGTGTCCAAATTGTGGCGCTACAGGTTTTGCTATCAAGGAGGTTGAAGATAAATCGAGAATCATAAGTTATATTCCAAAACCTCAATATGCTAAAAAATATATTTGTACAAAATGTGGATATGATTTTTCTTAATGAGAAATGATCTTTTATTTATTTTCTTATTTTTATTTTCAAAACTAAATTTTGCGCATTTTCTTATTTTCTGTTCAAATATTATAATAAAATAAGAAATCAAAATTATTTTATAATATTTAATAAAATCTTTACCTCACAAGGAAAATTATATATATAATAATTTTAATTAATATTGCAAATTTGAGGTATAATAGAAAATTGTTTTTATTTTGATGATAAATGTCCGAATTTAGAGAAGAGTTATTATTATCCACTGTTGATAAAAAGAGAGTTATTAGTATCATTATAGTAGCAATTCTATTAATTGCTATGTTCGCATTTTCAAGTAGTCTTTTTAGTGTATTATGGGGGAGTCAAAGACCTTCTCCAAATGATAAACTATCCGAAGCAGAATATGAAGAGACTAAACTAGTCCAAATTCCTTTTCCATATAATTTTTCAGATTTTCTAAACTTGAATCTTACCCAAGATCAATTAAATGATCTTTTAGATGCATTACAAGATATGTTTGATGGAAATATTGATAATTTAGATCTTGGTAATTTTTCTGAAGCATTATTAGCTTTAATGGGTTCTGAAATTGAAGTTTTTAGAGTATATGAATATGATGATTTAAGCAATATGTCAAAAAATTTATGGAAATTTGAATGTTTTGATCAATATACTGGAGATGGATGGGAATCTACTGCAGCTACTCAAATTTATCCTTTTTATCCCTATAATGATTATCTCTCAAAGCATTCTGATTCAGATTTAATAAAAATAAAGATGCCTATATCTCCTAATTCTGGACAAAATTCAATGGTAATTCCATCTCTATTTCCGACTCCATTCATTATAAATGGTAGTATTTATGCTGATTTAATGGTACCTGGTTCTGCAGTTTTATATAAGGATGATTTTAATTCTACCACTCTCTCTCTTGAGTTTAATTCCGCTGGTGATGATAATCTCTCATATTACCTTTTTGGATTGAGATTGCCTAGCAATGATGAGATAAATTCTAGTGCTTTAAGTCCAGCATATACCCCAATAGGAATTCAATCAAAATATTTACAACTTCCTCCATCTATTGACGCCTATAAAGCAAATAATCCTTACTTTTATCTTCACTATTTAGAGATAAATAAAACAATTAAACTAAAAGATAACGCATTCATGATTGCAAATAAAATAAGAGATTATTTACAGTACCATTTTTCTTTACCTTCGGATCCAAATAGTTATAGTCCCGCACCTGCCGGCCGTGACGTGGTAGATTATTTTTGTGAAACACAAGAAGGCTTATGGTCAGATTTTGCTTCTGCATTTTGTGCTTTCACACGGGCATTTGGAGTTGCCAGTAGATTTGTAAATGGCTTTAATAGTATAGGTATAGAAGAGATTTATGAGAATGGAGCCCCTACATTTGCAATTAAATATAAAAATTTATATAGCTGGGCAGAAATCTACATTCCTACAGACACATCCGGAAATGGGCAATGGGTGCAAATGGATATTTTATTCGATAGTTACGGAACAGGAAGCAATCCTTGGACCACAGAAAATTATACTATAAGTGTATCAACAAATTTTACAGCAGGATATAGATATAACCAAATTGCGAATATAAC
>CAZIEC010000081.1:0-10636 GCA_964538145.1 uncultured archaeon | reverse complement strand
TCTTTTAGAAAAAAAAGATATATACATTAAAAGTTCTTTAAGAATATAAAAACAAATGAACAATAAATTTATCATGATTTTAAAAAACGTTATTAATCATTGGTTTTTCTTATTTATTTCTCTAAATAATTTTAATTATTTAAATAGAAGTAAAAATAATAAGGGTTTCCGATCATGTCTTTTATAGAACAATTAATTCTGAGAATTGAAGAAAAGAAGAGCATTGTTTGTATGGGACTAGATCCAAGAATGGACAATGAAGGAGAAATCCCAGAATTTTTAATTGCTGAATATGAAGAACCTAATGACATAATATTAGAGTTTAATAAAGCACTCATCGAAGAAGTTCATGAATTAATTCCTATTGTAAAGCCACAAATTGCTTTTTATGAAAAATATGATGCTTTAAATGCATTAAAAGAAACTATCAATTTTGCGCATGAAAAAGGTTTATTAGTTATCTTAGACTCAAAGAGGAATGATATTGGTTCCACCTCGAAAGCTTATGCAGAATCCACTTTTGAAATATATCAAGCAGATGCTTGTACATTGAATGCATATTTTGGCTTCGATTCTATTGAACCTTATTTAAAAGCATATTCAAACAAAGGACTGTTTATATTAGTCAAAACATCAAATCCAAGCAGTAAAGATTTTCAAGATTTGTTCAGTATCAAATTGATGGATGTAAAAGATGAAGTTTTTCAAATCCATAAAAAAGAAGTATTACTAGAAAGAAATTATATTCAAATGGCAAAATTGGTGAAAAAATGGGGTGTTACCCTTCCTACATTCAAAGGATTTAATAATTTAGGTGTAGTCGTTGGAGCAACTTTTCCAGCTCAATTAAAAGAAATAAGAAAAATCGTAAATAACTCTTTCATTCTCATTCCAGGATATGGCACGCAAGGAGGTTCTGCAAAGCAAGTGATTCACGGATTTTATCCAAATGGATTAGGTGGCATTGTAAATTCCTCTCGTGGAATAATATATGCGTATAACAAGTATAAAAATTTTAAACCAGAAGAATTTGCTAAAGCTGCTAGATATGAAATTGAGAAAATGAACCAAGAAATAAATTCCGAGATTAAAAAATTATAAACCATTACATTCTAAGGTATTGGGGGTCTAATGAACATTATAAATCCAATTACAACGCCTCCAGCAATTAAAGGGACAAGCATTAAGATGAAAGTCAATAAAGCACTTCCCAATCCTGTTTTATGAATTACGTTTATTATATTAATTTCTACAAGAAAAATGATGATAATGGGCATGATTATATCCATTGGATTTGGTCCTTCACTAAATGCTCCAGCAGAAGCTAATAAAAATCCTGGAGATAAAATGAAAGCAATCATTAATAATTGAATGAAATAGCTAATTATTACCCATTTAAAATTCGTTCTAGCTTTAGCTTTTGTAAAAGCCAAGCCCATTTTTAAGAATAGTATTGATAACAACAAAGCAATAACGCCAATCACGGAAAATACTATCACTAACTCCCGTGGTAGTCCATCAGCTTGAAATATGGTCAATATCATCGTTTTATTCCTTAATTAAGAATTTTTTGTATGAAAATTAAATTAATTTTTCCAAAACATTAATGTTTTCACTTAGAAAATATAAAAAAGAATTTTCATTTAAAATTAATTTTTTTAATTAGATAATTTAAATACGAGACATCATGTTAAAACAATAATAAGGTATTCTAAAAAGTTATGGAGGTCTAAAAAAAAGAAAGCATGAGATTGATTTGCAATGGTCGATAAAAAAGAGAACAGTATTTCTGACGATATAAGAATATTTGTTGCCGTGTGTCAATGAGGTATTAATATAGCAGAAATCGTTGATACTAAAAAATTGGTCGAATTCGCTAAAAAACTTCCGAATGTAGTGGCTGCTGAGGATTATATAAGCCTTTGTACTGAACCTGGAGCAGAATTCATCAAAGAGAAGATGAATGAAAATAATGCCAATAGGTTAGTAGTTGCTTCTTGTACACCAAAAACGCATGAACCGGTTTTTCAAAGCGTTTTAGAATCAATGAACATGGATCCATCATTTCTTGAATTTGTTAATATTAGAGAACATGTTAGCTTCGTCCACAGAGAAGATAGAGTAGGAGCACAAAAGACAGCAGAAGATGTAATTAAGGCAGGAGTCGCTAGGGCATCGGTCCTGGAAAAAATTCAAGTGAAAGAAGTTGACATAACAAAAAAGACTTTAATAATTGGCGGAGGCGTTGCTGGTCTAACTGCGGGAATAGATTTAGCAGAAGAAGGTTTCGAAGTTCATCTTATAGAAAAGAGTCCCACGATTGGGGGCAAAATGGCAATGTTAGACCGAACATTTCCTACTGATGATTGTAGCATATGAATATTAGGTCCTGTAATGCTTCAGGCAGCTAGAACGCCAAATTTAAACATATATACATATAGTGAACTCGAGGATGTGAAAGGATTTGTTGGTAATTTTGATATTAAAATCAGAAAAAAGGCTAGATATGTAAAACAAGTGTGTAATGGATGCGGAGCTTGCCTGGAAGTTTGCCCAGCAATCGGATATGATGAATTTAATGAAGGAATGAACTCAAGAAAAGCAATTTACATGGCATTCACGCAAGCTGTCCCTTCTATTGTACAGATTGATATTAGTCGTTGTATTAAGTGTGGATTATGTCAAAAAGCTTGTGAATTAAATGCCATTGATTTCGATCAAAATGATGAGATCGTTGATTTAAAAGTTGGTTCAATAGTCGTGGCTACGGGATGGGATGAATATGAACCAGAAACGGGATATTTAGGATACAATGTTTATCCAAACGTTATTACACAGATGAAACTTGAAAGAATGCTCGCTCCAAATGGTCCTACTGTAGGTCATCTTGTTCGACCGTCCGATGGAAAGCGTCCTAAAAAGATACTTTTCATTCAATGTGTTGGTTCAAGGGATTTAAACATGCAAGCTTATTGTAGTGCGGGAGTATGTTGCATGATATCAATAAAAAATACGAAATTGATCAAACAACATTATCCTGATTCCGATATAACTGTAGCATATATGGACATCCGAGCTGCTGGAAAAGATTATGAAGAATATTATACAGCATCCCGTAAGGAAGGAATTAGATATATTAGGACAAACATCCCAAGAATACAGGAAGATCCAGAAACGCACGATCTTAAGGTAATCATTCAAAATACATTATCTCATGAAACGCTTAAAGAAGAAAAATATGAATTGGTCGTGTTGTCGTGTGCAATGGTTCCATCGAAAGGCGTTGATAAAATTGGTAAGCTTCTAAAGTTGGAGACCAGTCAAGATGGCTTCTTTAAAGAATATCACTCTCGTTTAAATCCGATTGATACGAAAATACCCGGTATAGTTTTAGCAGGCGTGGCTCAAGGACCAAAATCAATTGCGGAGTCTATTGCTCAAGGAAGGGCCGCAGCATCTTCTCTAGCAAGGTTAATGAGCAAGGATACTTTCAAAATACTATTGATTCGTGCTACAGTCCAAAAAGAACTATGTGCAAAATGTGGTGCTTGCGTGCTCAATTGTCCATATAACGCTATTATGGTTGAAAAGGATGGAGCGGTTGTAGATGAAATATTATGCCGGGGATGTGGTTCATGTCTGTCAGCATGTCCATCTGAAGCAATTACTCTTAGATACTATAGAGAACCTCAATATGAAAAACAAATTGATGCTATATTAGAAGAGGTATAAAGAGGTGAAAAAATTGTCCGATAATGCAATAAAAATTTTAACCTTTATGTGTTGGAAATGAGGATATGGTGCCGGAGATATGGCTGGAACGATTAGAGCGCAGTACCCTTCTACTATACGACCAATTAGGATTAATTGTACGGGTAGAGTGACACCGTCCTTAATAATGCGGGCTATAGGTCGCGGTGCTGATGGCGTCATTGTTGCTGGATGATATGAAGGCGAATGTGATTATGAAACGGGTAATATAATTGCTGCCAGAAATGTAGAATATACGAGAGAAATATTAAAAACGGTAGGATTATCTCCTGAAAGAATTCAGATGTTCCACTGTAGTGCAGCAGAAGGACAGAGATTCCAACAAGAAGTTACCCGCATCTCTAGTATAATAGAAGATTTAGGAACGAATCCATTGAAAGAATCGAAAGCTGAACAAAAAAAGCCTCAAGATATTGGAGAAAATAAAAAGCATAATTAATCCGAGTGAATGATTCTTGTGAGAAAATCTTAGTCACAAGAAGACAAACCATTTGCAGTGGTTTCGGATACATGAAATCCATTTTTAAAATGGTTTTTTTATTTTTAAATTTATTTTTATTAAAAGTTTAGATACTAACATCTAAAATTAATTTTATTTAACATTTTTAATTAACAAAAATAAAATTTGCATTTTATTTTAAATTAAAATTTGAAATTAACCGTGTAGTTCTAATAATTAACCAGGTGAGATTGTTATATGGGTAAAAATGTGCTTACTACTGCTCAAAACATCTTTTTAAAAGCAAAAAAGCTGCACGATGCTTTCCAATTTAAAAAAGCAGCTAAGAATTACCATTCTGCGGGCTTGAATTTCTTAAAAGTAGAAGATTTGGAAAAAGCCGTGCAAAGTTTCATTCTTGGGGCAGAGTCTTATATTGAAGCTAAAAAATTTAAGGAATCAGTTGAATTATTAAGATTAGCAGCAAATATTTATTTGGATATTGAAGATTTTGATAATGCATTCCAAATTTTTAAAGATATTATGAAAATTGTCCCAAAGATAACTGATAATGAGAAGAAAAATAATTTTTACATTTTATTTCCAACTTTATCTTATTTGTGTTTATTTGTAGAAGGCAAGCAAGAAGAAGGACTGAAAATCATAAAAAAATATCAGAAAAATGTAGATAGTGATTTTTTCAAGGAACATTATCTAATTAAATTAATAACTGATTTAACGATTTCTACGAGAAAAAAAAGTGAAAAACACCTGGAAAAAATATTTCATTATTTTGAAAACTTTAAGTTAAAAGAAAAAGAAATTGATCTTTTAAAGAAGGCATTGTTTTTAACAAGGCTTTATTTAAACACGGAATCAATCTTATCTTTGGATAAAGAAGTATACACGACAAATGATCTGATTAGAATGACTTTAATCTTAAAAACAAGCCATTTAATGGATACCTGGAATGATATATTTAATAATGTTAATATCAACGAGATTGAAATAGAAAATATTGATTATAAAATGTCTGATAATCTGAATATTCATGAAAAGCCAGCACTTCCGATTAAGCTTGATATGAATAAGGATGAAACACTACATTTTGTAATTAAACCCAATTTTCAAAAAGATGGATCTTACATAGGTCCCTTAGAAATTAAATGTAAAATAAATAATAAATTGGTATTCACTCATGCAACAGATGTTATTCAGCCAAATTTGATATCTCCTCCACCAGTATTAGAAATTTCGATGAGAAATTTAAGAACACCATTAATAGGTCAAACTTTTCCTATAGAATTTACTTTACATAATGTAAGCGAGGGAGAGGCAATAGATATTGATGTCAATGTTGAATTTCCTGAAGAAATAAAGATAATGAGAGGCACGATCTCTAAACAAATATACTCCCTTAGACAAAATGAGGAAATAAAATGGGAGTTAAATATCAAACCCTTAGAAGCTGGAGATCACGTAATCATAGCAAGGATAAAGTTTAAGGATCCAGATCAAAATCCAATTGAATTAATAAAAGAATTTCCATATTCAATCAATCTTTAAGACACTCTGTTTTGAATAAGTTCATATTACGATAGGTTCTTTAGGAACATTAGTAACTTGTTCGCATTTTTCTTTTCCTATAATTATATCATCTTCTAATCGAATACCCCATTTTTCTTGCCAATATAATCCTGGTTCGTTAGTATATACCATGCCTTTTTTTAATTTGTACTCATCTGGAACTTTCCAACTTATTGGCATGCCTATATCATGAGTTTCAAATCCTAATGAGTGACCTAAACCATGAAAGAAAAGCTTTTTATGATCATACCCTTCTTTTTCTAAAAATTCTCTGCATTTTTTCGCAGGTATATTATTTTGCACTCCATCGACATAGTATTTTGCAGCTTCTATTTTTGCATCATAGATCGCTTGATAAGCATTTAAAAACTCCTCTGGTGGATTCGATCCCACCCAAAAAGTCCAAGTTATATCAGAACACATTTCATCAATTTGTAAACCAGTATCTATCAATAGTACTCCATTTTCTATCTTTTTTAATGATGTATTATGATGAGGATCAGCGGAATTCGCTCCTGAGGCAATAATGGTCTCAAAAGCAGGTCTTCCTAGTCTTGAATATTCATAATCAATTTTTGCTTTTAAATCTCGTTCAGTCATTCCAATTTGAACCCAATCAGGGATTCTTTCCAAGATTTCCATGGTTGCTTTACAAGTCTCTCGTAAATCTTTTAATTCTTGATCAGTTTTTACGCTCCTTAATTCATATATAATGTTTGCAGCAGAAACAAATTTTATTTTAGGAAAATTTTCCTTTAACCATAAATAATCACCCGCCTTTATATAATCCGCAAAACTTGTGCTTTTTGGGCTTATAATGTTTTCTCCATAATTTAGCGCTACTTTCCCTTTTTTCAGAATTTTTTTTAATTTTTGAATCAAATCTTCATGTGAATTAAAATCCTTTACATCAGCATCTATGTTTTTCTTTGTTAATGATTTTTTAATCATTGGAGCTTCCATCTCTACAGCTAAAATCTCGTGCTTTCCATTAGCTACAACATGAATGTAATGCCGAGCATGAGATTCAACACCTAATAAGAATCGTGAATTGATATCACTATCTTCCACGCTAACAATTAACCAACTATCAATATTTAAGTCTTGAAGTATCTTTCGAGCTTTTTCGAACTTGTTCATGTTTTAATGTAATGGTTTTTAATTTATTAATGTGATTTTTATGAATCGATACATGCAATTTACTTCAAAAAGAATTTAAGGAAAAAAAAGCATGTAATATATACTATAATACACATGAAATGAAAATGGAGTTAACAGTAAAAAAATTAATTTATGAAACGGGAAATAAGAAAGATGTCATACTAAACTATAGAGATGCCAAAAAATTAGGTTTAAATGCTGGAGACAGGATCCGTATAAAAAATGTTCAATCTAAATCAATTGAAAGTAAATCTTGGGTTGCAATTTTAGAAATTGATTATTCTAATTCAATAGTTAAGGAAGGAGAGATAGGAATAACGCTAGATATCTTAGAAGAAAAAAAAAATTTAGAAGAAAATGCAGTAATATCTGTAAAACCTGCTGAACCTCCTGATTCATTTAAATACATACAAGAAAAGATTAAAGGAAAAAAGCTAACGGCACTTCAAATTAATAGCATAGTTGCTGATGTTGTTTCTGGTTCTTTATCTAAGATAGATTTAGCAGCTTTCATAACTAGTGTCTCTATAAATGGTATGGATAATGATGAGATGACTGCAATGACATTAGCAGAGGCTAATAGCGGAGAAATTTTTAATTTTGGAGAAAAAGTTTTTGACAAACATAGTACTGGTGGCGTGCCAGGAAATAAGGTTTCTTTAATAATCGTACCAATAGTTGCAGCTGCTGGGCTTATAATCCCTAAAACTTCCACGAGAGCAATAACCTCTCCTTCTGGTACTGCAGACTCCATGGAAGTTTTAGCTCCAGTTGTCTTTAACTCAGAGGAAGTAAAAGAAATAGTTTCTAAAGAGAATGCATGTCTAGTTTGGGGTGGCGCACTTGACATTGCTCCTGCTGATAATCTTCTAATTGAGGTAGAAAGACCATTACACATGGATCCTATTGGTTTAATGATTCCCTCCATCCTTGCAAAAAAATTAAGCATGGGCGTTAAGCAATTAGTATTGGATATTCCTGTGGGACAAGGAACTAAATTTCCTACTAATAATGATGCTCGCAAATTTGCCTACATTTTTAAAGAAATCGCCACACGAGTAGGAATATCTGCTGAATGTGCTTTAACACTTGCTCATCAACCCATTGGTCACACTATTGGACCTGGTATAGAAGCAAAAGAAGCTTTAACATTATTAAGAGATTATAATGCTGGTCCAAATTCACTCATAGAAAAATCAACAGAACTTGCTGGAATCTTGTTAGAAATGGGTGGTAAGGCTCAAAGAGGCCAAGGTCAAATTCTTGCAAAGGAAATTTTAAAATCAGGTAAAGCTTATGAGAAAATGAAAAGAATTATAGAGATTCAAGGAGGAGATCCTGATATTAAACCAGAAGATATTGAATTAGGACCATACATTAAAGAATTTCATGCTACTAAAGAAGGGCACATCACTGCAGTTGATAATTCAATTATTAATCAAATTGCTAAAGCAGCAGGTTGCCCCCAATCAAAGAAGTCTGGCGTGGAAATCTTTAAAAAACAAGGAGCTAGAATAAAGCAAGGCGATTTAATCTTTAGAATATACTCTGATAATCCTACTAAATTAAATAGAGCCGAGAAGATATATAATTCTACTGGTGGCCCCATAATCCTTGGTGGTATGATGATTGAAAGAATTTAATCTGATTTAAATTATCTTTCGCATTAAAGATATCTTTAATTTTATTAATCAGTATCATTTGAACTGAATTAATTATCTCAAATAATTCATGTTTTATTCCCTAATTATGAAAATTTTATGCGAAAATGCTTTTTTATTAGAAATATTTATCTAAATAAATCTTAATTATTAACAGATAAAAATGAAATTAATAGCAGAAAAAATATATCAAAAGTTAAAAAATTCCGAGATAGATAGGAATTCTGCTATTAATTTACTCATCCATGTTTTAGAAAATTCAGAAAAAGTTGAACAACGATTAGAATGCTTGAAAATTATTGAGTTAATTAACGAAAGTAATGAAGAATTATTTAATATGCTGGAAAACATCTTGATCTCGGATTCTAATGCGAAAATTAAAATAAACGCAGCTAGAACAATGAAAAAATTATTTAAAAGTAAAGTTAATGGTCCCTTAATGTGGGCAATCTCAAATGAAAAATCTATTAATTGTCTCATTTCATTCATTTCAATTCTAAGCGACTCGGATGATTATGATGTGAAAGAATTTTTAATGAAAAAATTTGTAGAAATAAGAAATAAAAAATATAAATATAATTTGAAAGATTTAGTTAATGAACAAACCATTAGTGAATTCTCTAATCAAGAATTAGGGGAATTATTGATTAACTATTACTTGATCTCTACCCTTAAATTACATTTTGGCTACATGACGTTTAAGATTGATGAACAGGGCACCATAACTGAATTAGATTTGTCAAATTTAGATATCAAGGGTGTAGGAGTAGATAGAATTTCTTCAACTATTAATTCCATTCTCTCTTTATCTTTTCTTAAAAAATTGAATTTAAGTAACAATCAACTGAAGTTATTACCAGAAAATATGGAAAAATCCAGCAGCTTGGAGCATCTTGATTTAAGCTTTAATCAAATAACACGCATTCCGCCATCCATTTTAAATATTAGTCATCTCAAAATATTAAATCTTAAATCTAATAACCTTAAATATCTCCCTAAAACTTTGGGAAATTTAAAATATTTAATTTCGCTTGTTTTAAGAGATAATTATTTAAGGAAATTGCCAAATTCGATTATTAATTTAAAAAAGCTGAGACATCTTGATCTTCATCACAACAAATTTAATTCTTTTCCTATTGAATTGAAACCTTTAGAATCTCTTGAAGAATTAGATCTTGGGTACAATAGGATAAATTTTTTACCAGAAAAATATTTAGAATCAATATCATTAAAAAAGTTAAATCTTGGAAGAAATCAGATTAAAGAAATTCCAAATGAGCTGGTTAATTTAAAAAATCTTGAAGATCTTCAATTATATGATAATCAAATATCTAATCTGCCAGATTCTCTTTCTGCATTAAAACATTTGAAAATCTTGAACCTAAGAGGAAATTTGCTTGAATGCGTTCCAGAATGTATCCAAGATTTAAATAACATTGCTGAATTAAATTTAAGTTGGAATAAAATAAGAAAAATCCCTGATTGGATTAATTCTCTTAAAAATTTGGAAACTTTAAACCTATGGGGAAATAAACTCAATGATATTCCCAAATCATTGGAGAATATACCTAATTTAAAGAATCTTTTCTTAAATTTTAATAAAATTTCCCAATCAAATAAAACTTTAAATAATTTAAAACGAAAAAGTATAAACATTACATTATAAGTTTAATAAATTCGATCCATGAATTGTTTACTAATAAGATGAGATGTACTCTAATATGGAAAAAAATGTTGTTGAAACAATAAAAATAAATAAAGAGAATTGCACTGGTTGTAGAATTTGTCAAATGATTTGTTCTCTCACTCATTTTAACAAAATTTCTCTTAAAGATGCTTGGATCCAGATTGATAATCCTTATGATTTAACATTTGAAATTAAATTCCTAGAAAATTGTCTTAAATGTTATTTATGTGTTGATTATTGTTTATATAATGCTCTAGAAAGAATTGAGGAGGAGGGTTAAATATGGAATTGCATGGATATACTGGAAAAATTCTCGAAATTGATTTAAAA
>CAZIEC010000080.1:4230-10652 GCA_964538145.1 uncultured archaeon | reverse complement strand
TTATTTCGCTCAATTTCATAATAATTAATATTTGGGTCTGCCATCACCATTTTCATTGATGTTACGAATATTTTGATAAATTTTAAGAGGGTTTTAATTTTATAGATCCCCTTAATTTTAATTTTTCTCTTGATTACGGCAGTAATGGGATTAAGTCTTCCAGCAGCTACATCTAATAAAGCTTGTAACCCCATTTTGACCTTTAGATCAATTTTTTTGTCAAAATCATTTATTTTGAACTTAATTTCATTGCCTTTAAAGATTATTTCTAAAGGATAAAACATTTCGATTTCAATGATAATGTTCTTGTTCCAATTGGAGATCAGTTTAACGAATTCTGGATCATCTTTTCTATAATTCAAGATATTATTTATAGCAAGTCCCAAAAGATCTTTCGGTTTTTCTATTGAAATCATTAAAGTTTATTCCCCAATTATTTTAATCAATTAAATACTAATTTAAATTTAAAAGAATATTAAATTTTATTTATTTTCAAAATTAAAAAAATTATCAGTCAATTAACCTTGCTAACAAAAGAAGACATTAATGAATTGAGAGACTTTTTTGAAAAAGAAAGAGTTCGTGGCAAGAAACTTTTAAAATACTCAATTGATCCAAATTTATTGACGGTCAAAAGCAAGTTTAAAGTAAGTTTTGGATTAAATAAATATAAAGAAATAATATTGAAGGAAGAAACGGGATTAGAGCTTGGAGGTCGCGGCAAGGACTCATTTATTCTCATTTACCTAATTAAAAATGAAAAAATGATTAAGGATGGGCAAATTACTTTATTGGGATCAGAAATTAAAGAAATTGAGGAGGATAATGTTCATTTTGGCTTGCTCTGCTTGATTGAAGTGAGCGAATCATCAGAAAAGGAAATAGGATATATTGATAATTTGAGTTTTGTTTCAAATGGAATTGAAGGTTTCATGATCAGGTCCATTCCAAGAAAATTCTGGTGCCGTATAAGCTCAGAAGTTTTGAAAAAAGGATTTTCATTTGAATTCTTAGGCACGGCATTTTATTATCTATTTAAGGAATCTTATGGGGATAAGATTGATAGAATTGAGATTTTTTTCATTAATAATGATTTGGAATCTATAAAAGAATTTTTGAAAGTAAATGCAAGCATTCAAGATAAGTACTTGGAAAAAAATCGCGAGAAAATCGAAAAGTGGAAGAAAAAAATTGAATGCGAATACGATTGGGGTTGCCACATTTGTCCATATAGATTTGAATGTCAAAAATTTAAAGAGATATTAATAAAAAGGGAAAATATTGAATGATAAAATTAAGAATTGATTGATATCATGAAAGATTCTATAAAAATTGCCATTGTCGGGAAAGGTGGTACGGGAAAAACGGTAATTTCAGCCCTTTTAGCCAAATTAATCATCCAAGAATATGATTATAAGTTATTGCTAATAGATGCTGATCCAGCACATCCACATCTTAGTAACATGGTAAATGTCAATCCAAAAAAAAGTTTAGAATCAGTAAGAATGGAATTAATTAAAAGAACAATCAATAAAGATTCGGACGTGGATGAAATAATTAAGGATATAGATTATGATATGTACGATGCTTTAATTGAGAATAAGGATTTTTGCTTGTTTTGGATTGGACAACCAGAAGGACCTGGGTGCTTTTGTCCTTCTAATTTAATCTTAAAAAAAACCATAGAATTGATCTCTCAGGATTTTGAAATGATTTTAATTGATTGCGAAGCCGGATTAGAACAAGTAAATCGATTAGTGATTGAAAATGTTGATATAATCGCGATTATCGTGGATCCATCAATAAGGAGCATTGAAACTGCTGTATCAATAAGAAAAAATTCTAAAAAATTTGTAAAAAATGATTCTTTGGGAATAATTTTGAACAGAGCTAAAGGAAGCTTGGATAAAATCAAGAACAAGATAAAAGAGTTAAATTTTGAATTATATGGTGTGATTCCTGAAGATGAGGAAATCTCTAAATTAGATTTAATTGGCATGCCGATCATTAAAATTTCAGATAATTCTACAAGTTATGAAAAAATTAAAGAGATTTTTCCAAGGATGGTCAAATTAAGGGAATAAGCCTCTTAATTCGTGAGTGCTTGCCACTCTTGAAATTGCTATCATGTAAGCAGCATTTCGTAGTGAAACATTCTTTTTCTTGGATAATGACCAGACATTTTCGAATGCTTCTAACAAGATTTTTCTCATTTCACTATATACTCTCTCTAAGTCCCAAAAATAAGATTGAATATCTTGAACATATTCAAAATATGAAACGCAAACGGCTCCACTATTAGCTAGAATATCTGGAACTACAATGATGCCTTTCTCATCTAAAATTTTATCAGCTTTAGAAGTTATTGGACCATTAGCTCCTTCTACAATTATTTTACAATTAACTTTATTTGCGTTCTTGCTTGTAATTTGATTTTCAATAGCAGCTGGTATCAAAACATCACATTTTATTGAAAATAAATCTTCATTCGATATCTGTTTGATGTTTTCTCCATTAAAATCTACAACTGAATATCCTTGGTTCTTCCATTCTATTAACGCATCCACATCTATTCCATTTTCGGAATAAATTCCACCTTTTGAATCTGATATTGCTAAAATTTTACAGCCTAAATCAAACAATTTTTTTGCCACAACGCTGCCAACTTTTCCAAATCCTTGAATGACTATTGATTGACTCTTTAAATCAATGCCCAATTTTTGGCATAATGCTTCCAGAATATAAAACAATCCCATTGCTGCCGCATCCTTGCGCCCTACAGTTCCACCAATCTCAACAGGTTTGCCAGTGACTACACCAGGAATAGTTCTTCCTTTTTGCATTGAATATACGTCCATCATCCATGCCATTATTTTTTCATCAGTATTCAAATCAGGTGCGGGAATATCAATATCGGGGCCAATAATGTTTATTATTTCAGCAGTATATCTGCGCGTCAACTTCTCGAGTTCTCTTTCAGAGAGTTTTTTTACATCTACTCGAACTCCACCCTTAGACCCTCCTAAAGGCAAGTTCAATAGGGCTGTTTTATAAGTCATTAAAAAGGCAAGAGCCTTTACATCATCTAATGTCAAATCTGGAGCAAATCTAACGCCTCCCTTAGCTGGTCCTCTTAAAGTCGAGTGATGGACGCGATAACCCTCAAATAATTCGATCCTACCATCATCCATTTTTATGGGGATAGAAACAATTAGAGCTCGTTCAACTCTTTTCAGGTATTCAATCGTATTTTTGTCTATATCAATCAATTTAGCGGCAATTTCTAATTGTTTTTTTCGTGTTTCATAAGGATTTGGTTTTTTTACATTCATGATATATCATATCTAAATTTTTTAAAATGATATTAAAGAAAATTAATATTTTTTATTTTCTAATCTATTAACGCGCATAATTAATTAACATCTTAACGATTAATTTTAGCAAGTATAATTATCGTCGATAATCAATGTTGTCAGAAAATTTTCTTTTTTTTTTACTATTTAATATTCTAATTAAATGAATTTATATTAAATTTATAACAATCTCATCCTAGAAAAGTTTTTATAATATTATTTAAGATTTTATTAATAAAAATCTTTTACAAAATAGTAATCCAATGTAAAAAAGGGTAATGAGTAATGCAAGCTCAATATTATCTCCCAGATCATGTTATAAAATTATCAAAAAAAGAAGATCTGTGGGAATACAGCCTGAATGTTAATAAATATGCTCCTTTTGGTCGCGATGAAAATGGACATGCTTATTTTAACATCGAACTAAGACCAAATCAAACTTTTGAAGAATATGTTGAAGAAATAGAAAAAATAGCACCTTTTGGACGTGATCAAAATGGAGTTCCGCATTTAATTCCCATGAGAAATCCAGAAAAGGAAATAGCTTGGCGTCTTGATATGAAACGTAAGTCAGATTGGGGAAAATTTCATAAATCTGGAATTGGTTGGAAATTAAAGCCTACATTATTAATTGCAATCGCCTTATTTTTACCAAAGTTTATTGGGCTTCCAATTTTGAATTTAATTTATGGAGATATTAACACTTTTTATCAGAGTATTTATAAAGAATGGAGTTCAGGAATGCCTTACTTATTACTCATACTTGTCCTTACACTTTTTATAAGATATGCAAAAACAAACATGGAAGAATTAATAAAACCATATGGGAAGAACAATAAATCAATTCAAATGTTATTTATTAATGAGCTTGAATATCTAAAATTTTCAAAACAAATATCCAGTAATGTTTATAACATGAAATGGTTACGCATTGGAGGATTTGCTTTTATTATTTCTTTCATTGGATTAACAATAGATCCATTCATTTCTACTGATTGGATAAAGTCTCAACCTGCTGAATTGCCTTGGTTCGCCAACTTTATTTTAATACCGCAAAATATTTTATACAGTTTAATAGTATTAATGATACTTTCATTATTTTTAGGAATAATTGTTGGTTTGTTTAGCTTGGCGAATTTAACTAAAGATAGATCTAAACTAAGTATTGATAAATATGATGAATTAATTGATGACCTAAATTACATCTTGTCAATATCTCAAAAATTTAAACAAAAAATAAAAGATATTAACATAAAATTAAATATTTCTGGGAGGACTTTTTATGAATTTCAGCGAGGTAATCGAAAAATTGGAGAATTTTTGTTCAATATTACGACACTACTAATATTGATTTGTATTTCAGCTGGAATATTCTTGTGGCTAATTGATACTTTTAATGTATTACCTGAAAGCTATAGGGCCTCATATGGCTACTTTTATGTCATCATATTTGCTTTTGGTGTTTTGAGCTTAGCAATCTTCATATTACCCCAATTTAAAATCCATCGCTTTTTAAAAGAATTCAAGTATTCTCTGGTTGATAAATTTTCAATGTTATTGTCAAGATTTGAATATTTTTATCTAGAAGCACTCAAGGACCCATCATCTATTCAGAGAATTGACGAAAATTGGAGAAATCGGCATGATATTATTAATGAAATTAATTTTATCAAGGAAAAGATTGAGGAAATTAAAAAATATGGGACTTGGAGTTATGATTTTCCCGAAGTAATGAAGATGGTAATAGTAGCTACATCACCCATTTTATCGTTGATTTTACCATTGCTGGGGATTAAAATTTAATTTTAAGTCTATAAAAATTTAAAATAATCAAAATTCTTTATTTTAATAACTAATTATTTTTTTATTTCTTTTTAAATGAAGTTTTACGCATTTTGCAAGGATTGCGGATATAGTATTCCAAATAAAGAACCAGGTATTTATTTTTGTCCACAATGTAAAACAGAAAAATTTTTTTATAAATTAGAACTTTTTGATGGGGCAAAACCAGGAAAACTTTACAATAAATTTTAATATTTAGGAAAACTGAATTTAAAACACATTTTTCAGGTGTTATGAGCGATGTCCTTAATTTTGTTCATATAAAATTTTTCTAAGAATGTGAAAATGATGGCTATTCCAGCAAATATTGCAAATATTGATTCAACTCGCCACACGGTTAAGAATGAATAACATATAATATATAATAAATATTAAAATTAATTTTAAAACTAAATTCATAACTTTTAGAAATGATTATGATATTAAAGCAAAATTGGTTAATATGTTTTAAAAAATAAAATTAAATTTTAAGAAGTTATAACAATTTCAAGTCATGATAATAATGATATTTTGTATAAATTGCGGAAAGATTTTGAAAAAATCCCAAGATGGATATTATTATTGTCCTCATTGCGAAAAAATTACTAAATTTAATTACCTACGGTTCAAATGATAAAGAAATTTGATTTATTGAAGGAATGTTCATAATAATTAAAGAATGAACTTATCATGAAAAAATTTAGATGATTGGTGACGATCTCGTGAAGGTTTCTATGACATTCCTTCTCTTCGTTTTTTAAAATCAATAATGAAACTTGTTTGAAACGCTCAAATCATGTTTAGCGCATTACATTAAATTCTCTTCATAAATACTTCTATTCTATAAGGCGAACTTAATTAAAGTCAATTTTTCTAGTTATTATTATGAAAGCAATAGTTTACAAGGAATGTGAATATTCCATCAGAAAAAATAAGGGTGGAATTTATTATTGTCCTAATTGTCAGAAAAAGGTTAAATTTTTTGATTTTAGTCATTAAGTTGTAAAACCAATGAAAATTTTCTTTAATAGTATGATAAATTGTGAAAAAGATTTAAGAAAAATATGATTATCTAATAACCATGACAACAGCTTTATACATGGACGATTCATATCTGAAAAAATGGAAGGCTAAAGTTGAATCAGTAAGTAAAGATAAATATATTGTACTTGATAAAACTGCATTTTATCCAAAAGGTGGCGGGCAACCTTGGGATGAAGGAATCATCAGAAAAAATGGAGAAGAATT
>CAZIEC010000080.1:0-4130 GCA_964538145.1 uncultured archaeon | reverse complement strand
GTTGCCATCTGATTTTTTCTCTTTCTTTTAATTCTTTTTTCAATTTTCTTCTTTCTTTCATCTTATCTATTCTTTTCAAGTAAATTTTATCGTACTTTTCAAGAATTTCATTAATATCTCCAACATGACCAATTTTTTCTTTAATCCCATCCATGAAGAACCAATTTTTCTTATATTCTTTTGCCGGTATTCCAACATAAATCCATCCTTCTTTTAAATTTTGCCCCACAGTCGTTACAGAGTTAGCTGCTAAAACGCATCTTTTTCCAACATGAGTTCCGGGCATTACAATCGAATGTGATCCAATACGGACATCATCCTCTATAATTGTCTTTCTAATAATTAATAAATTCCCAATTATAACGCTTGATTGGACAATAGCGCCTTGTCCTACAACCACGTTTTTGCCAAATTCGATAAATTCTGTATCTACCCAACCTTCAAATAAAGAATTCGAGAATTTTGTTTTTACACCAAAAACCTTGAAACAAACATTGTCCATGAATGGGAATGGAAAGCGATGAGATAACCAGAAAGGCCATCTCTTTACAACATTTCTTATGCACCAATATCTATAATCCTTATCAAGGTAATGGCGTAAAAAAACACCTTCCCGGGGTTTATGAAATAAATTAACAAAAAATAATACAATTTTTGCCCAAAAGATAGCAGCAAGGACTAGAGTAACATACATTGGAATTATAAGTAGTGGAAGGAATGTATAAAAATGAATTGGTCGGGAATAATCCCATAAGAATTTCCAATAAAACCAAAATTCAAGAAATAAAGGGATGAGACTTCCCCAGATTATAATGATATAAAAAGTTAAATATCTTTTTCTCAATAAAATCGTTGGTAAAAAAGGGCCTATTCTCATTGTATTAGGTACCGACATGTGCTCTCACTCATCATCTCCTATTTTAATTAAATCTTTTTTATCTTCATCGATATTGACTTCATGAGTTTCTTCTAATTTTATCTCATCATCTACATGACGTTTAATTATGATATCGCGTCTTTCTTCAGCATATCTATTTTCTTTCAATATTTTAGCAGGAACGCCAAAATAAATCCAATTTGGTTTGAGAATTTGTCCAAATGTGGTAGAACTTATAGCAGCAATTACAGAGTCTTGTCCCATTACAGTTCCAGGAGCTATTGTCGTGTGACCGCCAACCATCACATAATTATCAAATAATACCTTTTTTATTATTAAATATTTTCCAACGACCATTGAAGACATTATGGTGGCTCCTTGACCGATTAAAACTTTTCTTCCAATTTTAATAAATTCGCCATCACACCAAGCATCAGTAAGATGGCTTGAGAAGTCCATGCTTATTCCTAAAAGTCTAAATGCTATAACATCCAGCCAAGGTAATGGTGAATTTCTCAAAAGCCAGAATGGTATTTTCTTTAATTCTGTCCTCAACATCCAAAATTCATAATCTCTATCACCAATCTCTGCAAGGAAAATCCCTTCTTTAGGCTTATGAATTAAATTAACTACAATTAAAATCAACTTGCTGAAGATTAAAACACCAAAAATGAAAATGTAAATCATTGCTAAAATTATTAATGGTAAGAATAATAGGGTATTTATCCAATTTTCAATGTCTCTTGTATAATCATACCAGTAAACAGCAACCATTAAGCCAGCTAACCATAATATTGGAAAATATACTGCTAAAAATTTAATATTGATGCGGCTAATCGCACTTGATGTCGTGAAATCTAGGGTTAAATCTTTCTCATCAGGAACGTAATTATCATTAGTTTCTTCTTTTTCTTGTTCATTATTTGCTTTAACTCCTTTCTTTGATTCTTCAGTACCCTTTATATTATTTTCTTTTTCAATACTCTTTTCTTGAATAGATTTTTTATTTTTTCTTTTAACCTTCTTTTCTTCTTTCATTTTCTGAATGTATTCTTCAAAGTTTTCATTTTTTTCTAAATCTTCTGGAGTTAAATTAAGAAATTCCATTATTTTCCTTTTGAAAATCTTGCGGAGAGGGATTCCAAAATAATAATTCTTGCCTCCTTTAATGATACTATGCTTACTAGTGGATGCTAGTGGCAATAAATAAGAATCAGTATGAATGGACGATCCAGGTCCAATTTGATTCATCCCAGCAAGAGTAACATTATCTCCTAATTTTATCTCAAAATAAGAAATGTTTCCAAAAACTCCTTGAATGAGATGACTTGCTAATGTAGAATTAACCCCAACATAACAATTCTTTCCTACATTGATAAACTTGTCAGAGCCAACAGATTCTTCGATTGTTGTCTCTTTTCCTATTTTTGAAGCTCCTATAAAATTAAAGAACCATTTTGCTAACCAAGGAAACAAACCTTTAGTGAATAAATTTTTACCATATTTTATCATGAAACTCCTTATATGATAATAATCAGCGACCTTACTTCTAATATTTCTTGGGATAATTCCATCTTTAGTAGGAGATATCTTTTCAGTTATCCTCCAAAAGATTCTCGTAAAAATCCCGACGGTAATTAGACGAATGAGGTAACATGTCACGATTACTAATGGCATTAAAAATAGGCTTAGTAAAGATTTAATGTCCAAAAATATCGTAAAAAAATTATTAGCTTCTAAAAAATATGGTAAAAATGCGAAATTAACATATCCAAAAAATAAGAAAACTGGAATTAACCATGAGAAATAGTAAATGATGAAAAATATTGTAAGATACCAATGATATTGAAGTCTAATATCTTCTCTTATTACTTTCTTTTTGGTACCCTTTTTTTGTTCTTGTTGTTCTTCACTTACGACTTCTGACATGATAAATGAATAAAAATCTTAAATAACCGAATCATTAATTTCTTAAAGAGTGTAATTCATTAAAATCTATCTAATTTTAACCAAGTATGAAAAGTTGGATAAAAAACGATAAAGTTTGCACAAAATTAATTAGAGAATATATTTTTTCATACTAAATATCATGAAGGCTTGTCAAGATTGCGGTATTTGCTGTTTGGAAACTGAAATGTTTCTTTCCAACTCGGATATTAAAAGAATATTAAAAAAATACTCCGATTTTTATGAGGTTAAAAATTTTGCCAAGCTTACAAAATATGGATTTTACCAACTTCGAAATATTAATCACCATTGCTTTTTTTTTGATCCTGAGACTAAAAAATGTAAGATTTATGATGTTCGCCCTAAAGGTTGTCGTTTTTATCCACTTATATATAACCTTGAATTTAAAAAGTGTATTCTTGATAAACTTTGTCCTAATAGAGAACTTTTTTATGAAACAAGTTCTGAATTAAGAAAAAATTGTATCAAATTAAGAAAATTCATTGAGAAAGAATTGGGAATTTCCTTAAATCAAAAATAATGAACATAATGGTTGAGATTAAGAATTTTATTGTTAAAGAATTATCATTCCCTAATTAAAAGATAATTATTGATTTCACATGATCTCTTTCCTTTTTATAATTCTCAAAAGCCAATTTAATGTCATCTAAGGAATATTTAGCAGAGATTAGAGGATCAACTTCAATTTTTTTCGATTTAAGGGCTTGTATTGCTTTTGTAAATGGGCCGCACCTACTAGTAAAAATTTTTATCTCTCTTACAACTAAATCTGTAATATTTATTTTCAAATTCATTCCATGAGTGCTTTTCACGTGAATTTTTCCTCTCGCACGACATGAATCAATTAAATCATTCATTACATTGGGATTTCCTGTCGCATCTATTACTATATCTGCTCCAACTCCATTTGTTAATTCTCTAATAGTTTCTGGAATATTTTTGCATTCATTTCTATTTATTAGATGTTGAGCACCGAATTCTTTAGCTAATTCCAATTTTTTTTCTGATCCATCAATAGCAATGAGATATAAACCTTCATTCAATACAATTTGACTTATTAATAATCCTAATTTTCCCATGCCAAATATGGCAACAAAATGATCCTCTTCTTCAATGGGCATCATTTCAAATGTTTGATATGCAGCAGCTAGAGGTTCTATGAAAGTTGCTTGCTCAAAAGATATCTCTTTTGGTATTTCATGTAATAAATATGACTCTGTGGCTAAATATTCTGCCAATGCACCATCTTTATCAATTCCTAAAGCTTTTCTGGAAATACACTGGG
>CAZIEC010000079.1:7963-10733 GCA_964538145.1 uncultured archaeon | reverse complement strand
ATAAATAGTTTAAAAAATAAAATAAATGAGAATCCAATATGTAGTTTTTTCTTAATTTTAGTAAAATGAGAATATATTTTTCCTAACTAAATTAAATATAAATAGAGGTATTCAAATTATTATAATAATTATCTTGAATAATAATTGAATCGTTTTTGGATCTTTTACATCTAATATAATTAATTAAAGTGTGTAAATACTAAAAATGTTTGGTGGAAGAGGTAGGACATTAATATTATTTGCTGTTTTCTTTCTTACTGCAGGTTTTGCGTTTGTTAATTATTTTTTCGTGTTTCTTGGTATACTTTTATTATTTAGTACCATCATTAGTTTACCATTATTCTACTGGCAAATGAATGTTGAAGAACTTCGCGTTCATAGAGAATTAGAGAAAGAAAAAGTTTTTAAAGATGATTTTGTACATGTAAAAGTTATTGTTGAAAATACGGGAAAGAATAGTTTTGATTTTATTGAAATAAGAGATTATTATAATCCTGAATTGTTTAGGTTAGTAGTAGGAGAAAATTTTATTTCTACACGAATAGAACCAAAAGGAATAATTAAATTTTCTTATGTTCTTGAACCGAAAGTTCGCGGAGAATATCCATTAGGACCGCTTTCAGTCATTATTAAAGATAGACTTGGCTTTAATTCGGTTGAAAGAATCGTTCCTGATAGCATTTCAGAAATTTTAGTATATCCTCCTTATGAAGATATAAAAAGAATAGAAATTTTAGGTTCAAAAAGATCCCTACAATTAAACTATGGTATTCAAAGGTCCAAGCAAAAAGGTTTAGGTTCTGAATTTTATGGGATGCGAAAATATGTTTTTGGGGATCAGTTCAGATTAATTGACTGGAAAGCAAGTGCTAGAACTCAAAAGTTAATTGTTAAGGAATATGAAACAGAGAGAGATATTACAGTAATGATTATCGTCGATTCATCAAACAGTATGGCTGGTGGGGCAATCGAAAATACCAAATTTGAATATGCAATTAGAGCATGCATGCTTTTGACAAAAGTTGCTTTAACACGCCGAGATAGTGTTGGTGTATTTACATTTTCAGATAAAAAGAATTTTAAATTTTTAAAACCAAATAGCGGTGAAGATCAATTTTACCAAGTCTTAGATTTTGTGGCAAAAATAAAACCTCAAGGCAAGAATAGAATAGTAGAAGCAATGGATTTCTTGTGTCGTAGATTTCAAAAACGAAGTTTAGTTTTCATAATATCTGATTTAGAATGTGATGTTGAAGAAATAAGTAAAGCTATGAAAAAATTAATTCCATTTAATCATACTATTATAATTATTAATCCATTTAGTCCTTGGTTCGAAATTCATGAAATAGATTTATCATCTACAGATAAAGCACTTGCTGAAGCCATAAGTGAAGAAATGATGGAACATGTATTAAGAATAAAACAAGAATTAAGAAATTTTGGTATTAATTTAATAAATGTTGGCCCAGATGATATGATGGCAACAGTCTTGAAAGCATATTTAGAAGCAAAGAAAAAAGGAAAGGCGTATTAAAAAATGGTGCGAGTATATTATTTCATATTAAAAGTCCTAAAATTATTAATGTATGTGTGGGTTTTGACCATATTCTTTTCGTTATTTCATTTTGAAAATGTATTAACCACGAGTGATGGAAATTTAGCAATATTGGCTTTTTTTGGTAGTTTAAGAAACATAGTTACATATTGCTTTTATGGTTTAGTTTATGTATCTGCATTTGGCGTAATAATTCTGGTATCAAACATTTTTTTCGTTAATCCTGTATTCATGAGGAATTTTTTAGATTTATTTTTTCAAAGATACTTTAGTTTATGGTTTATTTTTCCCGGTGGAACAAATCCTCAATTAGAGGAAATTCCAGGACTTCTAAGTAATCAATTATCGATTTTATTAAACGATTTTTATTTATTTTCTTTCCAAGTTTTAATAGTTATATCTATATTTTATGCAATAAGAGCATTTATCCAAACTGACCCAAAAAACGATATGATGGCAGTTGGGTCTTTAATTTTAATGATAGTAATTCCTCTAATGATGTACGGTCTTAGAGATATGTTCAACTTATTCTATATTCAAGTTGAATACTTAGAAAATTTACCTAATCCTCTGGATCCTGCCTTTTCCCAAATACCAATGGATAACTTTTTCCAGTTTATTGTTAGTCCAGTCATCTTATTAGCGATAATTAGCTATGTTTATTTAGAGTTGGCATTTCAAATTAACTATACAAATGTAGTAACAAAACCTTCTCTTGAACGTAAAGAACGCTTAGAATCCCAGATTAGGATTTTACAAAGTGAATCCTTACATGTTACAGCAAATATAGATAAAATTAAAGAAGAAGCTAAAAAGAGAAAGGAAGAATTAGAAGAAAAGGGAAAAGTTAGCATTAGTAAATTCTTTTCGAGGACGGAAGAAAGATTTTCTTATGTTAAAGAAATGATTGAAAAGCGTAAACTCGAAGAGGAGGAAAAGAAATTAATTACAGCTGCCTCTAAGACAAGAAGATTAGGGCGTTATCTTGATAGATTATTTAGAGAAGACCCCGAATCTCGAGATACTATAACTGCAAGATCTTCAGCCCCTCGTGCAAGAAGTTTAATTATTTCTACATTAATCAATTTTTCTTCAAGATTTGTAATTCTCATAATTGTGAGTTTTATAGTTATGCATCCACATTGGTTCTTGCTTTACATTTTTAATTTACCTCCTGCTATTACTGAAAGTGTTGCCATGTATTCTCCAGAAGTG
>CAZIEC010000079.1:4162-7863 GCA_964538145.1 uncultured archaeon | reverse complement strand
CCCTTTATGATCGGGGATATTGCAATTATTTTTTCTTTAACTTTAATCAATGCATTTTTAATGTTTTTAACATTAAGGATTGTTCCTATTGAAACAATCGGATTTGATGGACAAATAATTATTTTTTCAGCTTTTTTTATATATTCTAACACACCATTTACCGGGTGGGCATTCTCAATGCCCATATAATGCACCCTTAAAACTTTCGGCTTACATTGGCATTTTATATAAAATTCTTCAAAATGAATTTTTCCCTCTGGAGTTTCTATAAAAGTGAATACATCTTCATTTGACATTGGAATAATTTCAGATGTAACTCCCAATTTTTCACATATGATTTTTGTTACTTCACTTTTCTTATAACCGCGATTTAAAAGATCAGTTCTAAAAATGTGCGTTGCTAAATCTTTATCACCAGCATTAAACCAATCCATCCCATAATATTTTTTTAGAATACTTAAGCAATTGAAAGTTTCTTCCTTAAATCCCCATCCTTTAGATTTATCTACTATTCCAGCTAAAGTATATGTAATAATATCAATATCTGGACAAATTTTTAATCCAAATAGCTCAATATCATCTCCGGTGTTAACAATAATTTTTAATAATTGTTGATCTATTACATTTATTAATCCTTCGATAAATTTAGCAGCACCAACACCACCTGCCAATATTAAATAAAACTTGTCTTCCAATTTTTTTCACCATTCATACCATTATTTACCTTTTAAAAGTATATCTTTCAATTCCTTGCGACCTGGATTTTTTATGGGAATAGAAGGATAACCTACCGTAAAAAAAGCCATGGGAATGCAAGTTTCAGGTAAGTCTAAAATTTCTTGGATTATCTCAACAGCAAATAGAGGAGCACAATACCAACAAGCTGCCAAGTCATTGACCTCTAACGCTAATAAGAAACACATGGCAGAAGCACTTACACTTTGAACCCCCATTAGAAATTCATTTTTGTTTCGTTTTTCATCAAGATAAAGCTCTAAATCTTTTTTTTCTAAGCATAATAAGATTAAAAAAGGAGCATCAAGAAAGTTTTTTCTTGTTTTTTGAATTTTTTTTTCAATAAATTCTAATGACTTTCCATCTTTTTGCAGATCTTCTCTTAATTTTCTATTCATCTCATCTATCAATTTTTTCCTTATCTCATTTTTTTCTAAAATTAAGTATCGCCAACACTGAGAATTATGGGCGCTTGGTGCCCAAGTTGCCCATTCAATGCATTTAAGTATGAGTTCTTTACTAACTTTTCTATCACTAAATGGAAATTTATAGCTTCGTCGAGTTTTTAATATTTCCAATAATAATTCCTTTTTATCACTCCTCCTAAAAATATCAATTTCTGGTTCTCTTATAATAGACTTGATCGTACTATTTTCAAAAAACTCAAATTTATATCCTCTTATAATGATAACTGGTAAACCTTCATTTGCTTCACCCATGACTAATTGGGCTGCTGATACTAAATTATCAGCTTGTCCTATGATTGTAGTGAGTAATTTTTTTCCAAATAAATCCTCTGATCCTCTTTTATCTAATATTGGATTAATACCGGCAACCCCAATTGCAACCCCTACGGATCCCCTCCGAAATGGTCTTCCAAAAGAGTCTGAAATGATGACTGCCACATTTTTATCTGTAATTTTTTTTAATTCATTTTTAATTTTAAAGGCTTCTTCATCTGGATTTTCAGGCAATAAGGTTACATTCGTTTTTCCCTCAACATTGGAATGATCAACACCTGCATTAGCGCAAATGAATCCATGTTTCGTTTCAACAATCAAAACATGTTCTACTTTAATTAATTCTTTAGATTCATCAATAATTACTTGAATGAGTCTTGGATCTTTAGGTGGAAGTTTTAATTTTATGAGATACTCATCCATTTTATTTTTAATTTCATAAGCCTTCTTACTTGGTTTTATCTTTTCTAAATCTTTGATTCTACCAATACTTTTCGATACTATACTTTGAGCAATTATAACAATATCCCCATCCTCTAAGGATTCATTACATTTTTTCAATCCATTAACAATTAATTTGGGAATATTATCTCCTGGTTTGACAATGGGCAATCCAGGAATTCCAAAAATTTTTAACTCAGATGTTTTCATTTTATAATTTGATTTCAATAATTTTTATTTTAAACAAGAAAACCTTTAATTTCCCTTATATTACTCCGTGCTTGTTTTTCATACGATTTTGGAATAGCGCAACATGCAGAATAATATTCAAATTTTATTATGGGATCAATTTCTCTCATCCATCTAAGAGTTTCTTTCGATGGAATTTCTATTCTAGTTATTCCTGCTTTAAATGCTAATTTTTCAATCTCTATTTTTATTGACCCTCTTGGTCTCATGCATCCTAAAGATATTTCTGTTTTGGGAAATAAGATTCTAGTAATTCCTATTACTTTTCCAATATCTTTTGGATTAGGGGTTTTAAATTTATTTAAGGGATCTTTTGGTGGAATTAAAGCAATTAATACTATTAAATCTGGATTTGGTAAAATTTTCTTAATAAATTTTAATGATTTCAATTCATGGTGAAGTTTTCCATAATATAACCCAATACACACGTGAGGTACGATTTTCAATCCATTTTTCTTCAGAGATTGAATTGATCTTTTATAATCATCAACATTCTTGTTTAAATGATATATTTCTTTTATTATGTTGTTATCCGCATTAACATCAAAAGAAATAATATCAACTCCGGCTTTTGATAAAGCTTTTGAAGTTTCTGCATTTAAAAGTCCTGTATGAACATTAATAATTAAATCTGTTCTTGATTTAACCTTTTTTATACTCTCTATAAAATCATTTAAAGGAACTTTACCATTTAGATCGCAGCCACCGGAAATTAATGCTCCAACGCCTCCATTTTCAAAATGAGATACAAGAAAATCTTCCAATTCTAATTTATTAGTTATGGGTTTCATCCCTTTAAGATATTTCGTATTACAATGCTCACAATTTAAGGCACAAGCAGTACCGGTGATACTAATTGCTGGAAATTTTGTATCTGGAATATAAACCTTTATTACATGTCCAAAATTTTTTACTTTTATATCATATGTTAAATTCAAAAAAAAATCTAAATTATCCTCTATAATATCTAAAAGTTTCTCGTAATTTTGTCCTAAAATTTTCCTTTTCTTAAAAATTCGCTTAATTTTTTTTTCTTCATTCATATTTTTTTAACCAATCCTTGTTCTTGTATTTTTCTTCTACAAGTTTTTTCGCTAAATCTTGTTCTTCTTCAGATAATTTTCCTTCATTTAATTTAATTCTTAGAGCTTTTTCAAATCCCTTTTTTAAAGCAATTAAAAACTTTTTTTCATCCCAATCATTCAATTTTTCTTTTATTCCAATACATTTTGCATATACGGATTTTACCATTCTTGTTTTTGAAACATTGTTAGGAGCTTTTAATACGGAGTACATTAATTCAGGATCAAGATCTAATAAAATGGTTCCATGTTGGAGAACATATCCTTTTTCTCTTTTCTGAGCATTTCCGGAGAATTTTTTACCATTTATAAAAAGCGCTGGACAATGTATTATCCCTTTTTCTGGTTTTAAATTATAATTCATTAAACCATGTATAATTCCCATTTCAATTAATTCAAATTGCTCTAAAACTGTATGAGCATTTAAACTTTTTAAATAACTTATGGGACAAGA
>CAZIEC010000079.1:0-4062 GCA_964538145.1 uncultured archaeon | reverse complement strand
CTCACGATTATTGATTATTAACAAAATTTTTTAATCTGGAAAAAATTTCTTGTTTTTCTTCCTCTTTTAAATTTCTATGATAGTTATAGATAGGACCAGATGGTTTTGAAGTATAATAAGGTCTATTGCATCCAGGACATCCTGAAGTCAGAAATGCGTCAGTTTTATCTATAATTTCCCATAATTCTTTCTCATTTAAGTTAAATTTAATAATGTCCCCGGTTTTATCAAAAACAAAATCGTTTGTTGTAAAATTCTGATGTATTATCAAAAACCTTGCTAATTGCACTTTTCTAAAATGAAGAATATCCGGTTTCTCTCTTTTTTCTAATTTCGTGCCTTTAATTGGTGTGAAAGCGAATAAGCTGACTATAATTTTTAAATGATTTAACTGTTCTATCAATGAAACTACTTCTTCAATAGTTTCACCCAAACCAATTATTAAGTGAGTAGTAACAAATCCTTCAGAAAAAATTTTTAATGCATTTTTCAAGGTTTGAAAATGTGAATTCCAAGTATAAGGACAATGAGCAGCAATTCCTTTTATCTTTTCAAATAATTCTGGCGTTGCAGCATCTAAAGCAATTCCTACTCTATTAACTCCTAATTCTTTCAATTTTATTAATTGTTTTTCCGACATTGGAGGAATGGCAACTGATATGGGACAATTTATTATTTTTTTTATTTCTGTAATAATTTCTATTAAATCTTGAAAATTTCCCGGATAATTAAGTGATTGAATGCATATTCGCTTAAATTTCTTCGATGAAACTAAATTTTCTAAACTTGTCAAAAATTTTTTGAAAGAATATGTTGGCCAACTTATACGTGATAAGAATTCCATCGATGCTTTTGATTCTCTAGCTTGTGGACAAAATGAACAATTAGCAATACAATGTCCATCTTTATATGTCATTAAATAACATGTTGTAGGAGGATCACGAAATTTAATACCGTGATATAATCCAAGAACAGATGCACTTCCTATAGATACTCTGATTTTAGTTACTTTCATTAATCCTCTTTAAGTTTTAGAAAAAATAAGTTTTATTGAAAAAAAATATTAGTACAATTCAAAAAAATTTTATTATATGAGAAATTTCAGTTATTAATTATTTGGCAATACAAAAACCGTATTCTGAGTTAAAATGGAAAAAAAGCAGTACGATTTTAAGAAAATCGAGAAAAAATGGCAAGAGAGATGGGAAAAAGAAAAAATTTTCGAAGTGAATATTGATAAAACAAAAAAAAGAGAAAAATTTTATGTTTTAGAAATGTATCCATACCCATCCTCACAATTACATATGGGACATCTGAGAAATTATTCTATAGGAGATGCATATGCTAGATATAAACGAATGCAAGGGTATAACGTATTATATCCAATGGGTTATGATTCGTTTGGCTTGCCTGCCGAAAACGCCGCAATTGATCATGGAGCAAATCCAGAAGAATGGACGAATAAAAATATCAAAACAATAAGGGAACAACAAAAAAGGATTGGATTATCATATGATTGGAAACGAATGATATACAGTCATGACCCTAATTATTACAAGTGGGATCAGTGGTTTTTTTTAAAAATGTACGAAAAAGGATTAACATATCGTCAGAATAGTTATGTAAATTGGTGTCCAAGATGTTCTACTGTCTTAGCGAATGAACAAGTTTTAAATGGAAGGTG
Source organism: uncultured archaeon (assembly GCA_964538145.1). Lineage (GTDB taxonomy): Archaea > Asgardarchaeota > Lokiarchaeia > Sigyniarchaeales > SOKP01 > SOKP01. The sequence continues at coordinate 2,378 of CAZIEC010000079.1, read as the reverse complement.
TTGGCGTTGCAATGAAGAAGTAGAACAAAAATTTTTAACTCAGTGGTTTTTAAGGATAAGAAACTATGCAGAAGAATTGTTAAATGATTTAGAAAAATTAGACTGGCCAGAAAAAGTAAAAATAATGCAAAAGAACTGGATTGGTCGCTCAGAAGGAACGATCATCAAATTTCCCATAGTAGGCGAGGACAGAACTATTGATATCTTCACTACTCGCCCTGATACTTTATATGGAGTTACTTTCATGGTATTCGCTCCAGAACACCCCTGGGTAAAAGAATGGGTAAAAGGTACAGAATTTGAGGAAGATTTTAATGAATTTTTTCAAAAGGTAATAAAACAAGATAAATTTTCTCGTACTGATATTGAAGTAGAAAAAATTGGAATGTTCATTGGAAAATATGCTATAAATCCAATGACAGAAGAAAAGATTCCCATTTATGTAGGAAATTTTGTAATTTATGAATATGGGGCTGGAGCCGTGATGGCTGTTCCTGGACATGATCAGAGAGATTTTGAATTCGCTAAAAAATATAATATTCCTATTAAAATTGTAATTCAACCCCATGATTTTGAATTAAACCCAGAAAAAATGACAAGGGCTTATGAGGGTGAAGGTATTTTAGTTAATTCTAATGAATTCAATGGTTTAGATAATAAAGTAGCCCAAAAGGCAATTACGAATAAGTTAGAAGAACTCGGAAAGGGAAAAGCAACCATTAATTATAAACTAAGAGATTGGCTTATTTCAAGACAAAGATATTGGGGTTGTCCCATTCCTATAATTTATTGTGATGATTGTGGTACCGTGCCAGTTCCTTATAAAGATTTACCAGTTCTTTTGCCTAAAGATGTAAAATTTACAGGAAAAGGAAACCCTTTAGAAACAAGCCCTACATTCATCAATACAAAATGTCCAAAATGTGGAAAGAATGCAAAAAGAGAAACAGATACAATGGATACATTTGTAGATAGTTCGTGGTATTTCTTTAGATATTGTGATCCAAAAAGCGAAGATCTTCCATACAGAAAAGAGATTGTGGATTATTGGATGAATGTGGATCTTTATATAGGCGGAATTGAACACGCGATATTACACTTACTTTATGCTAGGTTCTTCACTAAAGTTGCAAGAGATTTAGGTTTGCATTCTTTTGATGAACCTTTTCAGAGATTATTAACGCAAGGTATGATTAATAAAGCACATCCATATTGTCCTAATTGCAATACTTTTGCTTTAGAATCTGAAAAAAATAATGAAAAATGCAAGCGATGCGGAACAAAATATATATTAAAAAGCGTGAAAATGAGTAAAAGCCTTGGAAATACGGTTGATCCAAATCAAATTATGGATAAATACGGTGCAGATTCGGCTAGATTTTTTATTCTTTTTGGAGCTAGCCCAGAATCCGGATTAGAATGGTCTGATGAAGGAGTAAATTTTGCTTACAAATTTATTAAGAATTTATTTTACCTTTTTACAACAAAACCAGAAAAAATACGGAAAGAGAAAGATATTAGAGATGTATTTATTAATTATAATCTTAATAAAACTATTAAACTAGTTACAGAAAGCTTTGAAAAACTTGCTATTCGAGATGCCATTAATCATATCATTCAATTTGTTTCTGAACTAAACAAATATTATGAGGAGGGTGCCAATTTGGAGATGTTTAATGAATGCGTTGAAAAAACGCTATTATTATTTCATCCAATAGCACCTCATGTAACTGAAGAAATATGGGAATATATTGGTAATGAGGGTTTCATTAGTCTTGCAAAATGGCCGAATTATGAAACTATTGTTTTAACAGATGAAAATCATCAAAAATGGATGATGTTAACAAATATCATAGATGATATTAATAGCATTAGAAATGCAACAAAAATACAGGATGTTCAAAAGATAATAATCATCATACCTGATGACTGGAAGTATATTTTTTATGAAAAGTTAATGATTTTAATAGAAAAATCTAAGAATTTCAAGGAAATAATGACGGAATTAATGAAAGAGGAAAATCTAAAACGTGAAGCAAAACTTATCAGTCAAATAACATCAAAAATTCTTAAAAACATTGGAAAATATCCAAGAGTTATTCTTAACAAAAATGAAGAATATTCATTTTTTAATGAAATAAAACCTATTATTGAAAAAAGATTTAATTGTAAGGTTGAAATTGCTCTAGAAGGTAAATTAACAGAAAAAAAAGCGTCGTATGCGCTTCCTAACAAACCAGCCATCATTTTAAGTTAGTTTTTTTAAAATACCTGAATTTTTATTTATCTTTTAAATTTATTTTAAAATCTTAACTTGTTCTAAAAATTCAAATTAAAATAATCAGAATACTATGATGATATTAGAATAATTAAAAATA
>CAZIEC010000078.1:2225-10748 GCA_964538145.1 uncultured archaeon | reverse complement strand
CTTTTTTTACAGGGTATATGGCAAATAAAGGCTCAATATAATTATTTTTCCATTTTGGAATAATACATTCATGTTTTTTTGAAATATCAATAAAATTTTTTACAACATCGATATTAATTTTAGGGAGATCACATGAAAGTACAAAAACTTTATTATATTTTAATCTTGATAAAAATTTAAAACCAGAATATAATCCTAAAAGCGGAGTTCTTTCTTTACTTTTATGGAGATATTTGCTATCATCTTTTATAAAATGAATTTCCACATGAAAGCCTAATATTTTTTTATAATTCCTTATCTGCTGCTTAGAATTAGCTACTAAGTAGATTTCATGATTAAAATTATTAATAACCTCTAGTTCATGGATTATTAAAGGTTTTCCTTTATATGGAAATAAACCTTTATCAGAACCAAATCTAGAACTTTTCCCACCAATTAATATGAGAAAAGCAATATCTTTGTATTTATCTTTAATAAAAATTCCCTTTTAACTGAGTTTTTTATAGCTTACTAACCTAATTTATAAAAACCATGCATGATTTAAATTTATTGTAATTTGAGAATAATTTGATTCTTCCCTCATCAATTATCATGAAATTAAAACCTTACCAAAATATTCATTTAGAAACCCCTGTAGAAAAGTGTGCTGTTTTTGGGGTAACATGTGATGATGTTGGGTATTCCATAGCTAAAATTCTTTATAATGGATTATTAGCACTCCAACATAGAGGTCAAGAATCAACTGGAATATCTATTTTAAAAACTGGTGGAAAAATTCATACATACAAAAGAAAAGGTTTAGTATCGAAAGTACTTAATAAAAAGGTATTATCTACATTTTGGGGCAATGTTGGTATTGGTCACAATAGATATGCTACTACTGGTGCCCAAGAATATAAATCATTAGATTACATTCAACCATTTCATTTTAAAAACAATGAAATCGAATTTTCTCTTGCCTTCAATGGCACGATTCCGAATTATTTTGATTTGAGAGCAAAAATGGAAAAAATGGGAAGAGTTTTCATTACAAACACCGATACGGAAGTAATCGCACAGCTCATTGCCTCAATTGCTTTGGGAACTGAAGATTGGCCCGAAATTCTCAAGCTTGCAAGTAAATTTTTAGATGGTTCATATTCATTAGTATTATTAACATCTGAAGGAGACTTGTATGCAATGCGAGATCCATTAGGATTTAAACCGTTATGCATTGGTGAATTGAGAACAGATGAACGTAATCTTTTTTTCGTCTCTTCTGAATCATGTGGTATTGATGCCGTGGGTGGCACGTTTTTAAGAGATGTTCAGCCAGGAGAAATTGTTCATTTAAGTCATCAAAAAGAAATTCATTCAGAAGCAATAAATAGACAAAAAAAAACGGCTCTCTGTCAATTTGAATTCGTGTATTTTTCTCGCCCTGATTCCGTTATTGATGGTGTTTCGGTTGCAGAAGCAAGACTAAGACTTGGAGAGAATTTAGCTAAGAGGGACCCACTATTAAAAGATCCAGATTTTAGAAAAAATGCGATTGTGGTTCCTGTTCCAGATTCTGGTCGTAGTGCTGCAGTTGGTTATGCCAAACAATCAAAATTACCTTATGTTGAAGGTTTAATGAAAAATAGATATGTCTGGAGAACTTTTATTATGCCAGGACAGAAAAAACGAGAAGCTGCCGTAAAAGACAAATTAAACCCCATTAAGAGCGTTATAACTGGTAAGGATGTTATTATAATTGATGATTCAATTGTTAGAGGCACTACAACTGCTCAAATAATAAATTTAATTCGAGAAGCTGGAGCAAAATCGGTAAATGTTCGCATTAGTTGTCCACCGGTAATAAACGCTTGTTACATGGGTATCGATTTCCCAACTAGTGAAGAATTAATTGCTGGAAGATATAAAAAATTGTATGGCGAAAAGGATTATATAGAAAAAATCCGGGAATTTATTGGAGCTGATACTTTACTATATCAAACTATAGATGATTTAGTAGATGCCATAGGAAAGAATAAAAATCAACTGTGCTTGGCATGCTTGACTGGAAAATATGACCTCAAGTCTGTTAAAAAATTATCTGAATTCGAAGATGCAATAGTAATGAATCGTTGTTAGTCATGATATAAATTATTTTTTCCAATGTTCAATAATGTTCTTAAAAATCTGGATTCCATTCTTTCCAGATTTTTCTGGGTGAAATTGAGTAGCAATGACATTATTTTTCATTACAATTGAGGCAAATTCAGTTTTTTCATATTGAGTGGTACCGATTATTAGTTCTTTTTTTTCTGGAATGGCATAATAACTATGAACAAAATAAAAATAAGCATTGTTAGGTATCCCATTAAATAAATAATGATTTGAATTTATAAAATTTACATTATTCCATCCAACATGAGGCACTTTCTTAACTTTATCGATATCAAAAGGTACAACCTTACCTTCAATAAAGTTTAATCCGTCATGCTTGCCATTCTCGAAACTTTTCTTGAAAAATAATTGCAAGCCAAGGCATATGCCAAATAATAGGGTCCCATTACTAACAATTTCATTTAATACTTCTATTAACTTCATTTTTTTTAAATTCTTAATGGCATCCTTAAAAGCACCTACACCGGGTAAAATCACGATATTTGCATTAGCAATATCTTTTTGATTCGATGTAATTAAGTATTGTACGTTTAGATATTGTAAAATTTTACTAACACTTTTTAGATTGCCCATATTAAAATCGATTATTGCAATGTAAAAATTCATTTTAATTTACTCTCATTGGAATTCCATTTTTAATGCAAAAATCTTTTATTAGTTTTATTGAATACTCCTTATAATGAAAAATTGATGCCGCTAAAGCAGCATCCGCTTTACCTTTTTTAAAGACATCCACGATGTGCGTAGGATTTCCTGCACCTCCAGATGCTATAATAGGAATGTTTAACCGGTCGCTAAGGGTTCTTGTTAATTCAATGTCATACCCTTTTTTTACACCATCCTTATCCATTGATGTTATCAAGATCTCACCTGCTCCCAATTTTTCTACTTTTTCTGCCCATTTAATAGCATCCATTTTTGTTGGCGTTCTTCCTCCATTTATATAAACTTCCCACCAAAAAGAAATGTCTTGTTCTGTTTTTATTTCTTTTTTTATCTTTTTATTAGATGAATTTATTATAACTCGTTTAGCATCAATACTGACTACAATACATTGAGATCCAAAAATTTTAGCAGCTTCCTTTATGAATCTAGGCTTTTTAACTGCAGCTGTATTTAAAGAAACTTTATCAGCTCCAGCCCTTAATATTTCTCTAATATCTTTAATTGTTCTTAGCCCTCCACCAACTGTAAAAGGTATAAAAACTTGATCTCCTGTCTTCTCTACCAAATCAATTAAAATATTTCTTTTATTTGATGAAGCCGTAATATCTAAAAATAATAATTCATCTGCTCCTTCTTTATCGTAAAATTTTGCTAATTCTATGGGATTTCCAGCATCTTTTAGATTTATAAATTGAGTACCCTTCACTACTCTCCCATTATTGATGTCTAAACAAGGAATTATTCTTTTAGTTAATGGCATGATATATATCGGCTTAAAATTTTACAAATATTCCTACATTAAAAGTCATATTATTTGAAATTATTCTGGTTCTGTTAAATCATAATTTTTCAAAAATTTATTAAAGATTCACATTCACATGTATCATTTTTTTCCTTAAATAAAATCAGAGTTAACTAATAAAATTTTTTTAAAATTAGTTCATAAATTGTTCTTGAAATTGTTCGTATTTATTAAATTAAATCTTTATGACGAATAGGATTTTTTTTTACATTATTTTATTCAGAATCATGCTTGAAAATTCCACCAACTATCTGTCCAATGCTAATTCCTGCATCTCCTGGTGGAACTAAATCATGTTCCAAAAATATTAAATCATTAGCTTTTATTTCTTTCTTAATTGCTTCTGAAAACATGAAATTGTATGCAACACCCCCAGTTAAACCTATTTTCTCAATTTTTCTTTTTCTCGCAGCTTCAATTGCTATTTTGGCTAAAGCTTTTGCTAAAGCCCTTTGAAAACTAGCAGCAATGTTTTCAAAAGAATGAACTTTCTCTAACCTTAAGTTTAATATGTCTAAAATTAGTTTTGAAGTATTGATAACTTGCTTATTATTCTCTTTTTCAATTGAAACGTCAATTTTTACGTCATTTGATCTTGCTTTTGATGCTAATCCTTCCAATCGCATTGCTGGTTCACCTCTATAGGTTCTAATTTGAGCCGCTCCTAAAATGAACGAAATAGTATCAAAAATTCTTCCAGTAGAGCTTGTAAGTGGAATGCTTGTATCGCTGTTTAAATTTTTCGAATTCTCATATTGACGTATAATTACTTCTAATTCTTGTTTCCCATATTGTAAGTATTTTTTAAGTTCAAGTTTCTCAAAAATTACAAGGGATTTTTCTACGGATAAATTATTTAGGATAATGGAAGCAAACATTCTCGCCGGATATTTTGAACATCTATCACCACCTATCATTGGTTGATATTCTAAATGCCCTAAGCGCATATAGTCTGAATAATTACAAGCCAATATTTCTCCGCCCCAAATCTTTCCATCATCTCCATAGCCAACGCCATCCGTACATAATGTTATAATTTCCTCGTCTAATGATACTTTATTTTCTGCCATCAAGCTTAGAGCATGGGCATAATGATGTTGAATTGGATATAATTCAACAAAATATTTTTCAGATAATTCCTTAGCAAGAGAAGTGGATAAAAATAAAGGATGCTTATCACATGCTATAAATCTGATTTCATTATCTTTAATTTTCAATAAATTCTTGATGTGAAAAATTGAGTTTTTTAAAAATTCAAATGTTTCGAAACGTGTAACATTTCCTATGTGTTGCGTTGGAAAAATTCGATTTCTTCTCAAAATAGCACCCGTAGAACTTAATTCTGGTCCAACGGCAATAGCTCCTGATAATCCCACGTTAAATGGTAATGGGATGTATTCTGGAACGTAACCTCGAGACCTCCTTATAATTTTTATTTTGTTCTCGTGCACTCTTAAAACACTATCATCAGCTCTTTGATAAATTGGCCTATCATGTAATAGGAATGCGTCTGCTAAATGTGATAATTGCTTAAAAATCTCATCGTTTTCAATTGCCATTGGAATATTGGATTTATTTCCACTAGTATAAACCAAAGGCACGCTTCCTAAATAATCAAAAATTAAATAATGAATTCCAGAATAAGGTAGCATTATACCTATATTATTTAAACCGGGTGCTACTTGATTACTTATAAGATTATTAAAATTTTTATTATTCTTTTCTAATAATACAATTGGTCTTCTAAAAGATTGTAAGATCTCTCTTTCTTTTGGACTTATATTAAAGTAACTTTCAATCATGTTTAAATTAGGTACCATTATGGCAAATGGCTTATATTTTCTATCACCTTTTCTGGTACGCAATTTAAGAACGGCCTCATCATCATTGGCGAGACAGGCTAAATGAACGCCACCAATTCCTTTTATTGCAACAATTTTGCCATCATTAATTAAATCCCTAACATTACTTAAGATTTTATCAATATCTTCATTACAAATTAAATTTCGATTCTTATCATATAGTTGATAATTTGGTCCGCATATAGAACAAGCAAAGGTTTGAGCATGAAATCTTCTATTATTAAAATCAGAATATTCTTCTTCACATGAAATTGGTTCTGCATTATTACAGAAAGGAAATATTTTCATTGTGGTCCTTTCTCTATCATATGGCAAATCAATAACAGTAGTAAAACGAGGGCCACAAACAGCACATGCTACAAAAGGATATTTATAATACTTTTTTAGATTTGGATTTCTCATGTCTTTTAAACAGTTTTCACAGATTGCTATATCCGGTGGGAGTGTCAAGCTAATCCCCACAGCATCTTCACTTTTTTTAATTTCCAAAGTTTTAAACCTTTTTTCTAAGGAAATTTCTTGTATCTCCATTTTTTCAATGAAAGCAATATTCGGTTTTCTCAGTTTAACTTCCAGTATAAAATTATCTAAATCATCAGAATTACCTTGAAGCAACACTCGTACACCAGCATTCCCTCGATTTAAAATAAAGCCTTTTAATCCGAATTTTCTTGCCAAGTTATAAAGAAAAGGTCGAAAGCCGACTCCTTGTACGATTCCAGATATATCAATTTTAATTGTTTTATAAGACATTCTTCTCAATTAGTTTAATATTCGTTTTTAAATCAAAAAAATGGAATTTATTGATTATTACGATAATATTTATAATAAATAGCACAAGTACCTTCATGAGAAACCATGCAAGGTCCAATTGGATTAATAGGCGTGCATTTTTCTTTAAATAATTTACATTGATAAGGATATAATTTCCCAATCATTATTAAATGACAAGAACATCCTGGAGGAATATCTTGAGATTTTTCAATCTTAATGTCAAATTTTTTTTCAGCATTAATATCTTCATATTTCTTTCTTATTATTAAACCACCATCTAAAACTCTTCCAAGACCCCTCCATGGTGATGACACGGATTCAAATACTTCTTTAATAATGTTTTGTGCTAATTTATTACCTTCTGGTTTTACAACTCGAGAGTATTCATTTAAGGTTTCATATTCACCATTTAATTTTTGTTTTAAAAGCATTAGTATTGCAAGTAATACATCATTTGGTTCAAAACCAGCAATTACATTTGGTACATGATAAGCATCAGAAAATAATTTAAATGGTTTTAGACCTATAATTGCAGAAACATGTCCGGGAGAAATGAATCCATCGATTCCTAATTGAGATTGGCTGATCAACAATTCTAAAGCTGCTGGTATTAATTTATGAGCACATATTACAGAAAAATTTTCAGGTGGATCAGAAATAATTACGTGCCCAGTAAGAGGAGCCGTTGTTTCAAAACCTATGGCAAAAAATACAACTTCTTTATCTTTATTTTGCTTAGCAATTTCTACTGCTTGATGTGGGCCATAAACTACTCTAACATCAGAACCTCCAGCTTTTAATTCAGCTAATGATATGTTTGAAGCAGGCACTCTTAACATGTCTCCAAAAGTAGTAATTATTGTATTTTCTCTTTCACCAATTTTTATTGCTTTATCAATATCTGCTGCTGGACATATGCAAACCGGGCATCCTGGACCAGATATAATTTCAATATTTTTTGGCAGTAGTGTTCTCAAGCCATATTTAGAAATAGTATATTCATGTGTCCCACATACATGCATGAATTTCAATTGTTTTCCCAATTTTTTGGCAATATCACGAATTTCTTTGAGGATTTTCCGTGTAAAATCTTTATTTCTCAATATATTTAAATCAGCAATTTCCATCTATAATGAACCTTTTTTTTATTTTCAATTTTAGTCAATTAACATATTCTTGGAATTGGTTCGCCTAATGGCATGTCTAAAATTCTTGTCCCTCCCACTAATGTTTTTAATAAAACTCTTTTTGGATTTTCTTTGCTCACTTCTCCTATAATCCGGGCTTCGCTACCATTTTTAGTCTTTCTTAATTTTTCAAGTATTTCTTCTGAATATCGTGGATCAACAGCTAACAACGCGCGACCTTCACAAGCAATGGCATAAGGATCTAATCCAAGCATGTCGCAAGTTGCATTCACTTCCCTTTTAATGAGTATTTTTTCTTCATCTAGATTAATTCCTATATTAGATTTCACCGCCCAATCATTAAGTGCTGCCGCTATTCCGCCTCTTGTAGGATCTTTCATAGCATGTATCTGATTTAATTTCATTTCTTCTTTAATTGCATTATAAATATCTAATAACATATCCAAATCTGATTTTAATTCGGTTGAAAAACTAATACCTTCCCTGCTAGATATTAAAGCAATGCCATGATCACCAATGCTTCCCGTAAGAATTATCTTATCACCTGGTTTAAGATTGTTATCTAAAATCTTAATATTCTTATTTTTGATACCAATACCAGTAGTTGCCATTATCATCCCACTTATAGTACCTTTTGGCATTACTTTTGAATCACCTGCGATAATTGCTACATTTGCTTGTTCTAATACTGCATTAAAAGATTTGATAATTTTATCAAGTATCTCAAATTCAAGACCTTCTTCAATGATTATTATAGATGTTATGGCTATGGGACGGGCTCCCATCATTATTAAATCATTAATTGTTCCGCAAGCACTTAATTTACCTAAATCTCCTCCTGGAAAAAATAATGGATGAATTGTATGACCATCTGCAGTAATAACTAAGTCTTCATTTGAGTTTGTTAATGGTATTGTAGCACCATCATCTAATTCATCTAATCCAATACCATTCTTTACATTTCTCAAGCTGACGCCCTTAGTTATAAATTCTATTAACTCATTTTGTAATAATCCTCCAGCACCATGAGCAATTCGGATAATACTAGAACTCAAATTTTTTTCATCCATAATTGAAAAAAAATTGAAGAGTATAAAGAGTTTATCTTTTATAGATTTGA
>CAZIEC010000078.1:0-2125 GCA_964538145.1 uncultured archaeon | reverse complement strand
AATCTTCTAAAAGATTTTTTTTTAATAATTATTCAAATTATCACTTGATATTAAAAATCTATATAAAAATTCATACTGAACTAAACCCTTTCAATATATTGTAGATTTAACGCTATAAAATTAAGAAAATTTTTATTAAATAGTGTGTAATAAAACACAACTAAATTTTTTTATAGTTTTAAATTAAAATATATAGAAACATAAACAAAGAAAATTAAGGAGATTGATGAATCTTGGCTGTGAAAGTTGCTTTTATGCAGCTTAGCGATTGTTGGGGCTGTCACCAATCCTTATTAAATGCTCATTTAGGATTGTTGCCAGTCCTCCCAGCACTCGATATAGTTTATTGGCCAGCCGTAGTTGATTTCAAGATTGATTCACTCGAAGCAAGACCAGATGGAGACATAGTAGTAGGTTTTATCGAAGGTAGCTTGCGAACTAACGAGGATGTTGAGAATGCAAAGTTAATGAGAGAAAAATGCAAGATAATTGTAGCTTTTGGCAGCTGTGCTTGCTATGGAAATGTTCATGGTTTAGCAAATCAATGGGACATTGAAGAAGTTATAAAAAGGAAATTTGTTGAAGCAGAAAGTATAACAGATGAAAATCCTTCTGAACCAAAAGTTCATGTACCGGGATTTACTTCAAAAATTGTGCCTTTAGATGAATTGATTAAAGTTGATGCATATATTGCTGGATGTCCTCCTAAACCAGAAGCAATTTTATCAATTGTACAATTCTTATTGGGTCAAAAAGAATTTCCGATGAACGAAAAGTCTTTTTGCGATGATTGTGCTATTAATAATGAGAATTGCTTATTGGAACAAGGAAAACTTTGTTTCGGACCAATTACGAGCATGGGATGCACGTTAAAATGCACGAGTAATGGAAACCCATGCGTTGGATGTTTTGGTCCATCAAAAACCGCTTCGCCTCGAGCTGAGAAATTAAAAGAATTAGTCGCTAATTTAAATGGATCTGAATCAGGTAATAAAAAGATATTAAATGAATTCCTTACATTATACTTGAACATGCCATTAATGGCAGGTTTTGACTTAGCTGGGGATATTTTAAAGCAAGTAAAGAAACGCGGAAAACCAGAAACGCCTTTAGCTAATTTAACTCCTGAAGCTGAAGCAATTACCACAAGTGCTTTAGCTTATTTGAGGGATCATCCTGATACTCTTGAAATATCAACAGTATGCGATACATGTCCAAGAATTATTGGTAGTAAATCTACAATGACTAAGGTTAAGAGAGATTTTGAAGGCTTACCAAACTTGGACGATTGCCTTATCGAGCAGGGCTATATTTGCATGGGTCCTGTAACTAAGGCTGGCTGTGGCGGATTATGCCTACGGGTTAATGCGCCTTGCACCGGTTGCTATGGACATACTGAATGGAACGTTGATCAAGCTGAAAGATTTGTTGAAACCGTGGTTAAAGGTTTCAATGTGGCTATATCTAAAGAGGAACTGCTTAGTCAAGTAAAAGATCATATTGGGACTTTTGAAAAGTTCACATTAGCAACAAATAAAAAATATAGAGGTGGGTAAAGAGATGGTAAAAGAAATAAAAGTAGAACCCGTAACTAGATTAGAAGGACACGGTGGGCTTCACATTGTTATTGGAGATGATGGTAAGGTCAAGGACGTGCAATTTAACATTACTTCAACGAGATTTTTTGAGAAATTCGTTGAAGGAAGATATTGCGAGCACATTCCGAGAATTACTCCTCGAATTTGTGGAATTTGTCCAATCCCCCATCATTTAACACCTACCAAGGCTGTCGAGGATGCTTGGGGCGTTAAGATTCCCGAGCCTGCTCGCAAGTTAAGGATCTTGCTACAAAATGCCAAGCAATATTCTTCACATGCATTACACTTTTACGCTTTAGCAGCACCAGATTTCTTGTTGGGACCATTTGCTGATCCAGCTCTGAGAAATGTCGTTCACGTAATCAATAAAATGCCAGATGTAGGAGCAATGGCATTGAAAATGATGGATTTCGGACAGAAACTATGCGCCGAGGTTGGCGGAAAATCTATTCATCCTGTAGCTGCAATAATAGGTGGAATGAAGAAACCGATGTCTGAAGAAGCTAGGGATAAATTTTTGAAAATGG
>CAZIEC010000077.1:6140-11154 GCA_964538145.1 uncultured archaeon | reverse complement strand
TATTAGCATAGAGAATTAATAAATGAAACGATAAGGCGATAAGGAAAAAATTCTGCAAAGAAAAAATAAAGTATATTTATAAATATATGCAATAAAGGAAAAAAACAAAATCTTTTTAAAACACTTTTTAAAATTTTTCTACATAATTTCTTTCAGTTATTATAAGATCTTATTTAAAAAAGATTTACGGAAAATAGATATAAGCAAAATTCAATCAAGATTCATCAGTTAATTATAAAAGTAAAATCAAATGAATAAAAAATATTAAATTTAGTTAACCCGGGGTTAACAAAAAAGGCAAAATTTTAAATATTGAAAGTTTTGCATAAAAAATATGGGTGAAAAAAAAAGAAGTTTAAAAGATTTATTTTTTAGGTTTTTTGATGAGCATGAATCACCTTTAGAAAAAAAAGGAAAATACATTGATTGGGATTATTTTTTGGAATATGGTAATAATGAATTAAAAATTATAAGCCGAAAAACGTTTATAGATTATAGATCAAAGTGGTTTAGGGATAGAAAAAAAATTAGTTTTAGTGAGCATATTAAGATACATGATCTCAAACCTTATTTATATCAAAAAAAGGAAAAATATTATTCCCATAGTCCTCAACCAGTGGATCTCAATAGATTAATTCAAAATTTAATCAAAAAAGAAGAACAATGGTTAAAAAATTATGATTTAAAGGAGATAAGTAATAAAGAATTTAATGGTACTCTCACTCATAATGATCTTATAAAGATTCATAATAATCGTCGGCTTTATAAATGGTATGGATTTATTTATATTCTATTTCAGATATTAGATATAAATAGGGCTCCAATAGAATACAGAATTGAGAATAATCAGTTTGTAACAAATGGGTGTTTTGTTGTTGGATTTTCTACTAGATTTTGGAAGACAAGATGGTATCATTATAAAAAGGATGCATTAGAGTATGGTAAGACTCAAGGTATTCATAAATTAATTAGAGATTTGTACAATGCACGTGTCAATTTAGACGATGCATTTCGTATGAAAATTTTGGAATTTTGTTGGACTGATTTTAAATTAAGAAAAAGAGAGGATTTTTGGATCAATGAATTGAATGCAAAAGATCCTTCAATTGGAGGTTTAAATACTATTTCTGGAGGTAGTGGAGGCTCCCGAGTAAATATTCCAAGAACACTATTAATTAGGTATATTGCGCGTGGATTATGGCAAGAGGAAATTCGCAGAGAACTACTTAACAAATATCCTAAAAATGAAATCACTCCTGATATTCTACACCAAAGAATTAAAGATTATTGGGGGAGTATGAGTGAAGCAAGAAAAAAATTCCTCGAGCCAATATTAAAATATTTGATAACACTTGGATATTCTGAAACTTATATAGCTAATGAAGTTTTCAATCGGGATAGACACACTATTAACAGTTGGTGTAATGAATTCTGGAAAAAATCATTTATAGAAAAACGGAATGAATTATTAAAATCTTATTTAACAAAATTAATAATTCAGGGTCTAGAATATCGTGAAATTGATGAAAAAGTAGAAGGCATGCCATTATCTACGATTAATGACTATATTAAGAGATGGTGGGGAGGGTTAAAACCTGCTAGGGAAGAATTAATGAAACCTATTATAGCAAAAGCATTAGCTTGTTTTTATAACCTTTCCGAAATCTCTAAAATATTAGGACATAATGATAAAGAGCTAGTTCGAAAGTATATTCATATTTTTTGGAATTTCCCTAATTCAATTAAAGGGGACTAGAACTTGGCTAATAGATTCATATCTTACATTAAAGATAATAAACTCTCAATGAGAGAGATTATGAATTTGTCTAATGAAGATGTAAGAAATATATTAAGACAAGGATAAGTTTTTTAAAAGATTTAAAAACAAATTTAGAATTTGTTATATTTTACAAATTCAATTTTTAATAAGATTTTATGGACATAACAATTGTATCGGTATAGTTATAATTTCAAATAATCTTATTGTATGACATTTTCTACATTTTTATACTTTTCCAAAATTTTTTCCTCTAGTCATTGTTTTCTTCTAAGAGAGAATTGTTCGTAGATGCTTTTATTTAATCGTACCTTTTAAATCCGATGTGTGAAACATTTAGAGGATATCTCTAAATGACTTTTCCAATTTCATAAAAGCATCTACGGCAAATATAGAGACCATATCTCCTGATAATTCCTCTATGAGTATGGCATCTTCTACATTCTCTTTGCCCTTTTCCACCATGTCTTCCTTGAGGCATTTAATCCACCTTTATATAATTTATTAAATATTTGTTATTAAAAATATTCTAATTCTAATTTATCTACAATTTGAACTCCAAAATTCTTTTCTAAAAAATATTGAGCTTCTTCTCGAGAAACATAATGATGTTTAGAAACCTTGGATTTTCTTTTTCTTCTATATTTAACCCTCATTCCTGGTCTTACAATTCTACCTATAACATCAAGGCCCCATATGCCTATTAAGTTATCATATTCAACTCCTGGGATAGAAATATGTTCAGATATACCAAATCCAAAATTCCCATAATTATCAAAACTTTTTCTTAATATTTTATTATTATTGACAATAAGTAATCTTTTTAATAATTTCTCAGCTTCTTTTTTCCTGACTGTAACCTTGCAACCTATTGGTCTTCCTTTTCTAAGATTAAATTCTTTTACATTCTTTTTTGAAATCGTTTTTACCGGCTTTCTTCCCGTAATCGATTCTAAAACTGCAACTGCTCGTTCTAATTCTTCACCACCGGCTCCAACTCCGATATTTAAGACTATCTTTTCTAAATATGGCTTTTTCATGGGATTTTCCCATAACTTTTCATAATAACTTCCATCAATCTGATAACTCTTTTTTTTCTTAGATCTTGTTGACATTAATCATCACTCTCTTAAACTAATCTCTCCTATTCTAATTCAAATTCTTTAGGTAAACTTATTTCAGGTGTTTCTTCTCCAATAACGAATGTGTAATCATATAATGTTTCAATATGTTCAGAATCATGTTGAATAGAAACTGTACTAGCTTTTGGACCAAATCTCTTTTGCACCGAAATTATTTTTCCAATTTGTCCGATATTTTTTCCTGACATGATAATTGCCAAGTTTCCCTCTTTAAATTTTAGGATTTTTAAGATATCTTGTTCTGGTACTGAAATTTTAAGAACATCCATCCTCTTATATATATCTTCTTTTGGATTTCTTGGATCTTCGACTTTTACTAGTATGTTTCTTCCGTCATGGAGATTTAACTGAATATGTCCTCCTTTAACCGTTGTTTTTTGATTGATTCTGCATAATTTAAAGGTACTTTCTTCTTCAGGAATTTCATTTAAAATTAGACCATGATGAGAGTCAGGGAGAATTCTAAAATGCTTATTCATTTTTTCTATTGTTAAAACATCCATTAAACCAACAGGGAATCCTACATCTCTTACTACTTTACCATCTACTTTAAAATAACCCAATCCTATTAATTTTTTAGCTTCCCTATAAGTCTCAACAATCTTTAATAAATCTCTAACAATATGAAGCAATGGTAAACAAAATCTACTAGGATGTGGGCCTGGTGAAGGCTTTACAAAAAATTTACCATGCTTTCTTTTAATCTGTAAATGTTTTGGTGTGTTTAACCTTTTTAAAGTTTTGCGTCCGCCGTGATGAGTCATGATTCTTCCTCCTCTTTTTGTTTTTTAGGTCCTTTTAATTCTTCTGGACCAAATCCATAAAGTGCTTTTCTTTCGATAATTTTAGCTCTCCAAGGATCCATCTTTTTCTCATCCTTAAATTTTGTTATGACTAAATTTGAGATATGGATGCTTGGATTAAATTGCGTACCATCTACTTTCTCGAAAACACATTCTTTTATTTTAGCCCTTAAGTTTTTTGTTATTTCTATAACTTCTCCTTCAAAATCTTTGAATTCACCTTTTACTACTCTAACTTGATCACCAACTCTTAATGGAAGTTTCTTAACTCCATATTGATCCCTTAGAAAATCTGCCAATCTAGTAGATAATAATTTAGATCTTTGGTGATTCTTATAATTATAAAGGGCTTTTCTTTGCTTTCTTGGTTGTTTTGACTTAACTTTCATTTTAACACCTTAATGATTTTATATTATTAAAGATGATATTGAAGCTAATCTTGGAAATAGTTCTGCCGCTTCTCTTGCTATTGGTCCTCGAATTTCAGTTCCTTTAGGATCTCCATCCTTGGTAATTAATACTCCTGCATTGTCTTCAAAGCATAACCTCGTGCCATCCAATCTTCTATATATCATTTTTTGTCTTACAATAACTGCTTTCATTATGTTTCCGCGCATTTCTGGTTTTCCTTTTTTAATTGTCACCGAACAAACAGATCCAACTGTAGCTTTAGGAAGTCTCCTTAATCTTGTTTTGAAATGGTCTACATTAATTATTTGAGCAATTTTAGCTCCTGAATTATCAGTAATTATTATCTTGGAACCATTTTGTAAACCATAACTCGTTCTTGATTTAACTTGTTTCTTTCGTCCTATTTTTCTTCTAGTTCCCATTCATGCACCACCACTTGCAAGTTTATCTAATACAATAAATGCTTTAGTTTTTGATAATTTTCTACTTTCACCAATTCTTACTAAATCTCCAACATTAATTTCTGTTCTTAAACATTCTGGTAAATGACAAGCAATTCGAGTGTTTCGCCTTTCATATCGTTGATATTTCTTGATAAATTGAACATAATCTTGCCTAATGATTACAGTATTTTTAGCTTTTTTGCTTACAACAACACCTTGCGTGATTTTACCCCTAATCCGGGTATTACCGTGAAAAGGACATTTTTTATCGGTACATTCCTTTACATTTGGGGGATTTACGCCCGGAACACCGATGTTTCTTACACTCATTATGATCTTACCTTCTTAATCTTCTCTTTTTCTTTAAAATTCTTAATCTATTTTCAGGAATTCCAACTATTTTCAAACCATCAACTTCTAACATTCCATTAGGAAGTA
>CAZIEC010000077.1:1341-6040 GCA_964538145.1 uncultured archaeon | reverse complement strand
TGAATATGCTAATCGTTCTGCCATGATTTGAGCATCTAAGTCTGGATTAGGAACTTCCTCTACTTCAATCTGAGGCATTTCTAACCCAAATCTTTCTTGTAGGACATCAGTTATCTCTTGAATTCTTTTCCCACCCTTTCCGATTACTAATCCCGGTCTAGAAGTTTTTAATGTAATTCTTACTCCTAAAGGTGTTCGCTGTAACTCAACACCAGCAAAGCCAGCTCTAACTAGTTCTGAGCGCAAATATTCATTAATTTGCATCAATTTTATTCCGTTTTCAATAAAATGTTTTGCAAGTGGAATCTGTAGACACCATCCAATATATCATTCAAATTGTTTCAAATGTTTCTATTTTACTATTTTTTTTAATCGTGTAAATGATACTAGTATTATATCAAATTTTAATTTTATTAAAAAGAATAAATGAAATAACTCAGAGATTATCAAAGCATAAAATTTTTAAGAAATCATTATAGGATTTTAAGATTTAAAAATATTGCTTGGCATTTAATTTTAAAAATACCGCTATTTTATCACGAATTAAAATATTTTAAAATGAATTCCATTAATAATAAATTAACTTGGTTTTTTATTCTTAAATTTTAAAGCATCTTAATTAATTTTTTAATTCTGAAAATTAAACTTTTGTCATGAGAATAAAGATATGTTAATTCTTAAATTCAGAGTTGAAAAAATGAGCATAATTCGCTTAAAGAAAATTAGCTTGGAAGTTCGTATATGACAATTTCAACATGAGTTAAATGCTTAAATTTTGGCGTAGATCGGCCGTGAGCTCTTGGCATGTATCTCTTAATAGTTCTTGCTTTATGAGCAGCTGCATGAATAATTCTACATTGATCAATATCTAAACCCTTATATTCTGCATTTGACTCAACAGAAGAAACTATTTCATATATTCTAGCCGCTGCTTTTTGTGGATATCTCCCAGCATACCATTTAAACTGTTTTAAATCGTGCCTGTGAGCTTGTTTCTTTTTATATCTTCTAAAAGGAACAGACTGCTTTAATTGAATTACTTTTTCCAGGAACTCTTTAGCCTGTTCTATCTTCATTCCTTTAATTGCTGCGCAGATTTCTCTTGCATGTTTTGGTTTAATTCGAAGATCTCTACCAGCAGCTTTAGCGATTCTTTCTGAATCATATTTTTCTTCCACGAAAGAATAACCCCAGTTTGGCATGAAACATCACAATTAATTTTGAGAGTAAATTTTACTTTTAATTTATAAATTTTGATGATTATACATCAAAATATTGAATAAAATTTTAATTTTACTAGTTTAATTAACTTAAAATAAAAAAGTACAAAAAGAAGGATAATTATTGTTAAATTTTTCAAGAGTGTATTACAAAAAATTATTATTTCATAAAAAACTAGAAGTAATTAATCAAAGGAAAGTGAAATTGTGATTTTATAGTCATGGAAGATGAAAAAGAAATTGAAGAGGAAATCGGCGAGGAAGAAAAAGATCTTGATGAAGAAGCCGAATTAGATAAGCTAAAATTCAGATATAGAGGATATACCATTGAAGAATTAAAAAGAATGAACATGGATCAATTCATACAACTATTACCTGCCAGAGCACGCCGAAGTTTAAAAAGAGGATTACCTCAAAGACAAAAGAAATTATTAGAGAGATTAAGAAGGGCTTATCGGGCAAAGAAAAGAGGAAAAGATCTAATTGTCCGCACTCACGTTCGCGACATGATTATATTCCCAGAGATGATTGGATTAAAAGTTGGTGTATATAACGGAAAAGAATTTGTTACCGTCGAAATCAAACCTCAAATGATTGGACACTATCTAGGAGAATTTTCTTTAACAAGAAAAAGAGTCCAACACGGATCACCAGGAATAGGTGCAACTCGAAGTTCCAAATATGTGCCTTTGAAATAATTTAATACGATCTTGATTTTGTTTAATATCTACTTAACATTATCTAAAATTTATAAAACCCTCAAACTTAAGATTGCTTTATTTTTATCCAAATTTGTCTAGAAGAGAATTCTATTTAGGATCGCATGGTATTTTAACTTGAAATTTTAAAAAATGGAGGAGATCAATTAATAGTAATGGTTCGGATTAAAAACCCTTACAATATCTTTTTCATCAAATTTACCTTCCCATCTTTCC
This sequence comes from uncultured archaeon, assembly GCA_964538145.1. Classification (GTDB taxonomy): domain Archaea; phylum Asgardarchaeota; class Lokiarchaeia; order Sigyniarchaeales; family SOKP01; genus SOKP01. Next base: position 3,885 of record CAZIEC010000077.1, on the reverse strand, counting down.
TCAATTATTACAAAATTATCAGGTTCTTTATTTGGGTTAATTACAGAGTGATATGTTAGAATGGGTGTTTTAAATACACTATTTTTTTTAGCAAAATAAAAAACTTTATTTCCATTAATTATAATTGGAAATCCACCCAAGATCTTCCATATTTCACTCCTATGGTGATGAATTTGAATTGAAATCCCCATTTCAGGTTTTATAAAAATTAGATTATGATCTGGATATGTAAATTTTATGCTATACCATTTTGCTAATACATCTATATAACCATCAGGAACGTCAAATTTTTCTATAATATCTTTTGGGTTTAAATTCTCCTTGTTAGATTTTTCATATTTATAGGGATCATAAATAACTTCATGGTGAGAAACATCCTCACTGTATTTGATGTTTATTGGTTTATTTCTTTTATTTATTATTAAATAACACGCGTTTGGTGCAATATTTAAATCCGATTCTGAAACATTATTTGTAATGAAGGACGTTCCATTGATTATAAAAATGGAATTTAATTGTTTTGGTTCAATCATTATTCTTAAAGGGTTTTGTCCATTTTTTCTTAATTTTGTACCTCGATCTGGACCCAAACTCTCTGAAAACATCGTGTAAGAACCTCTCTTAAATAATTTCATCAAACATTTCATATTTTTTTTCTATTTCATTGGAATTAGGCATTGAAGCTTGTGCGCCTTTTCTTGTTACTGCTATAGATGCTGCCGCAATGGCATACTTTACTGCATTTACAACATTAATCCCTTGACTTAATTTACAGGCTAAAACTCCATTAAAACAATCACCAGCTCCAACAGTATCTACAGCTTTAACTTTAAAGCTAGGGATCTTAATAAATTCGTCCCTCTGTTTATCATAGATAAGTGCTCCCTTAGCACCTAAAGTTGTAATTACATGATTAATACCAAGTGTGGAAAGATTTTTAGCCGCTTCCATTAATTTTTTTTCTTTTTCATCAGTTTTCAGTTTAAATCCATATAATGAATTTAATTCAAGCAATTCTCCTTCATTTGGAATTAGAATATCAATCATTTGAAACAATTTTTTTGGTAATTGTTTTAAGGGAGCAGGATTCAAGATCTTTATAGATTTTCCACTTGACGCTATTTTAAAGATGGTTTCAATCGTATTTACTGGTATTTCCATTTGAACGAGTATAACTGAAGCTTTTTCTATTAAATCGTGCTTTTTTTCTATTTCTTCTGGCATTAATTTAGCATTAGCTCCTGGAGCAACGCTAATCATGTTTTCTCCATTTTTATCAATTAATATAAAAGCCACTCCACTATGTTCCCTTGGATCTCGAATTACATGATCCATAATAACACCTTCACTACTTAATTGTGATATCATTTTATCTCCAAACGAATCCATTCCAATTTTCCCGATAAAAATCGTTTTGGCTCCTGCTCTCACTGATGCTACTGATTGGTTTGCACCTTTACCACCCAAGAATTGCTTGAATGTGCCTCCAGTTATGGTTTCTCCGGGATTTGGAAACCTTTCGATATATATGTTTAGGTCCATGTTGCTGGAACCTACAACCAAAACATAATTGTCGATATTAGACATAATTGTTTAGAGTTATTATTAGTTTTAAATTTATAATACAATAGAATAGACTTTCATGATAATCATCACAATCTAAATCATTTAAGTCTTTTTGATCAAGTTAATCTTTTCGAATGGTTTTAATTTAATAGTATTTTAAAAGAAGATAAGTTAAAACTTAAGTTATTTTATTTAAAAAAATTTGATCTAAAAAAACATGAGGTAATAATAATGAGCAAGGATAAAATTATTGGAGCCATAGTGATGATCATCGGAGTTCTCATTTTAATTATATACACCATGGGAAGCGTCGTAGATCTGTGGTTCGACACTCTCGGAAATAATAAAAATTGGGATGTAGCATTTCGACTCTTTGGAATTGATTGGCTCGATTGGAGATTATTTGTAGTTTTACCAATGTGGATCATTGTAGTTTTAATTGCAGTAATTGGTATTTGGATTGGATATAGCATGTTAACTACTCCTGCGCCTGTCCCTCTTGAAGAATTGGAGGAAGAACTGGCAGCAGAAGAAGAATCTGAAGAAGAATCTAAATAAATCTTATTGGAATTTTAATATCTTTTTTTTATTTTAAAAATTTAATTTATTAAACTCTAGTCTATAACTTTCAATATCAATTTTTATTAAAGATTTATTTTCAATTTCTAAAAATCCCTTACTAAGTGGTGTAGTGCATCCAATTATTCTCTCATTGTCTTTATATATAAATAATGTATGATGCCTGCCCATGAAAGTATCGTTATGATAATTTATAATATTACACTCCTTTGTATTAAATAAAAAAGCATTAGCTCCAATATTTATTGAAATTTGAGAAAAAATAGTTTCTAAACTCTCTTTTATATTCAAGCCTGAATTCAATTTATCTAAAATTGAGCATAAATATTTTCTGGAATCTAAATCTGTAGAATTTTTAATTCTTTCCAATCTTGAATCATTTAATTTTGGAAATGAGTC
>CAZIEC010000077.1:0-1241 GCA_964538145.1 uncultured archaeon | reverse complement strand
TCTTAAAACATTTAAATTTAAAAAAGAAGGCTCTCTTGTTATTTGAAAAATCATTCTACACATTGTAATTTTAAAAATATTAAATCAGAATTAAACATGATTGTTTTTAAAATAAATTTAAAGAATTAACCAAATATTAAAAACACGGATTCTAAACAATTTATCTAGTAGAAAAGAGCGTTATTTTCAATATATATTCTAATTTTTTTCACATGCAAAATTATTTATAATAAAAAAGTAAATCTTTACTTATATTTTAGATTTTCAAAAGGAAAAAAAATATTAAAGAGGGAAGAACTACGAGCAATCAATCTGAAAGAGAAGATTTAATCCCTGTATTCATGGTCGGGATTTTAATTATTAGTGGCATTGGGATGATATTAGTCTTATTTACTGATTTTGGGGGCGTCTACTACTATGGATATGTACAAGTGTGGTATTACATAAACATATTAAGTTTTCCTTATAACATCGCATTATTTTTAGTTGTATTGTTTTTCTTATTCACGTTATTACATTCAATTTTATACTTTCTAAAACATCCTAAAGCTTTTGAAAAAAAAATGTTCCAATTGGGTTTAATCTTTTCTTTTATTACACTATTAATGGCTATAATTGGCTTAATTGCTTTAATGATTGAAGGACTGACAGCGGAAGATTGGTGGGTAGATACTAGTTTTTATAGTACTCTCATTGGAGGATTATTGAATTTTTTACTATATTTTTTCATGAGAAATTCGACAATCACACAACAAAATCAGTAATTATTACTGAGAAAAGTTAAAAATCTAAATCTTTTATCCTTTTTTTTATTTAACCTTTTTTAATAAATAAAATGAGAAAAAAGAAAAATAGTTATTAATTTATTTGTTAATTTAATTATTCATTTATTCTTCTGTAATTGTAATGGCTTCTTCTGGACATTGTGTTTCACAAGCTCTGCAGCCAACACAATCGTCTCTATTTTCTTCAATAATTACAGCCTTGCCGCCTTCAGGTTCACCGAAACATTCGCTTGGACAAACTTCATAGCAAGTACCGCATCCAGTACAAGCATCCCAATCGATTTCAATTCCAAATCCCATGATTTTCTTACCTTTTAATGAGTTATTAATTTAATAGATTGAAATCTTTACTTATTAGAATTAAATAATAAATATAAATTTCATTTAATTTTAGATTAACTTTTAACTAAAAATTTTTATGAAAGAATAATTGCCAGATTTATAAATTATTAAAGT
>CAZIEC010000076.1:0-11163 GCA_964538145.1 uncultured archaeon | reverse complement strand
CTATTATATTTAGCATATAAAATAATTATATGTAAAACGCCTGTTGCTGAGATAATCGATGAATATCCTTATCTTGATGATGGATTAAATCGATTTATATCAAAATTATCTCATTTCTCATGGAAGAAGGCATTGATTGGAAAGAGTAAAGTCGAAAAATTATCTCTTAGATTTGCTTTTCCAAGTTTTTTCATCAACAAATTATTACATGTAATGGACATTCAAACTATTAAAGAAAACATGAAACATATGAACTCAAATCTACAGCGAAATGCATTTTACATTAGACCAATGAAATTGTTCGAAAATGAAGATTTAAATGAAATAACTAGAATTATAAAAAAACAATTAATAAAAGATGGTATTGATGTTAAATTAGATAATGATATCCCCTATATCTTAAGAATATCATATAGAGATCGTTTAAAAGTATTAAATCATGCATTATATGAGCAGAAAAAAATCTTATTTCAAGATAAGGGCTCTATCGGTGTCATCCAAGCACTTGATCCAAAACCAAATGATTTTATTTTAGATATGTGCGCTGCACCGGGAGTAAAAACAAATTTAATAAATCTATATTCTCTCAATAAAGCGAAGTTAATATTATGCGATATTAACGAGAAAAGAATAAAAAAAATCCATAAGTTCATTGATATTGAAAATGATTTAAATAATTTCACTCTAAATATAGACTCAACGGTAAACATATTTCGTTCTGAAAATTTCTTTGATAAAATTTTAATCGATGCTCCTTGTACTGGAAGTGGAGCGTTATTAGAGAATCCTGGTTTAAAATGGAAACAAAACTCTCGATTCTTGGCTCAAAATGTCATCATTCAAGAAAAATTAATAGAAAATGCTCTAAGATTGATTAAACCTGGTGGGATCATAGTCTTTTCAACTTGTAGCATGTACCCAGAAGAAGGAGAATATCATTTAATTAAATTTAAGGATTTTATAGAACCAATTGCAGTACCGAAATGGTTATCTTCAGGTTATTGCATAAAAAATGAAGAGTTTTCCTTTATTGGAAGAACTTTTCCATCAATTCATCATTGTCAAGGCTTTTTTATAAGTAAATTCAAAAGAAAAGAATGATTATTCTAATAATACTGCAATAATTTATTATTTTTATAAAAATGGAAGATAAAAAATATTGGACTGTTGGTGAAATTGACGCCACCGGAGTAAGAGGACCTCACGAAGTGGAATTGCAAAATATTAGTCGAATTAGACATTCTAGTTTTATAGAGTTACCAATGGAGAAATTAGAAAAAATAGTTAAAGAAGATTTAGGAGGCATCATTGAAAATCTAGGTTTTAGTGAAGATTGGACCATTACTTTGTCAATGTTTCCAGAAGTTAATATTCATTTAATTTACACTTTTATTGGAGATGAGTTTGGTGGAGATGTTCAAGCTGAATTCAAATTTTTGTTTTCAGGAAAAAGAGCTTACTGGGTGCCAGGAGAAGATTCTGCAACATTTATCGATATAGTCTTGGATTTCTTAGATCGAAAGTTAAAAAATGCTGACCCTTTTGAGAAAGATTATGATAAAAAATCTGACTTAATGAGAAAAGTTTTATTACAGAGAAGCGAACCTTTTAAATTCTTGAAAGAATCTGATTCTAAAGAACTTGCTAAATTCATTGGAGGAAGAGTCTGGAAAATGACGAGTGGATGGAGGATTAAAAGAGAAATCTTCCCATCTATATTTGCTGAAATTTTATGGGATGAAAATACGGGTTTAGATATTAAATTTTCTGGAGAAAAATTAAGAACCAATATTAGTAGCTATCATGCCGAACTCATTGGAATTTTTACCCTAAATCACATTCTACGTTATATAACTTATAAGAATGAAGATAAGAGTTTACCTGAAATATGTTACATGATGTTTTCAAGATACTATACGAAGAGTAAAGGTTGGGAACATAGAACTTTTAGTTCTTTTTCTAATCTTTAGTTAATATCATGATGAATGATTCAAAAATTAGCATTTCAAGTTCCTAATTAATTTATTGAGTATTAAGTCTTAAAATATTAATGAATAAGAATTTTTTTTACATTAATAAAAACTTTCAAATTTGACTTGCTTGAGATTTCAAACTTCAAATTCTAGTCCAATATACGGCCCTTCCTCTTTTTTCAGTCCTTTTTATCTCATTATCGCTCTCAAGTTCGTACATTATCTTCCAAATCTGGGCATTTGTCATTTTAAAATAGCGTCTTAATTCAGGAGTAGACATTTCTGTAGAATTTAATAAATTAAGAATTAATCGTTTAACTTCTTCTATTTCATCTTCAGTATTAGAAGGTTCATTTTCTTCAGTTTCTTCTAAATCTAATTCCATTTCCTTCATCAATCTATTAGCCACTTTATTCAATGCATTTATATTCCTGTCTACATCTCGTGGACGCATGAAAAGACAACATAACTCTAAATCTCTAGGAAATGCCACGACATAAAAATCATCATATAAGATTGCTCTTGGCTTTTTTCCCGTATTGCCACCCCTAAATGCCAAGTAAAAATTCATGGCAAATTCATCGAGATTAATTTGATTCTTAGAACCATTATAGCTTTTCTTCCATTTAAGAAACGGCCCATCAATCATATCAAAACCAATTAGAGCCGCACCAAATATTTCTTCTTCATTAAAATTCAATTTCTAACAATCTCCTCCTTATAGCAATTCTATTTAATTCATTTCTAATGATTTCTAATAATTTATTTCTCTCACCTGGATTTATCGCCGTTAAACCGTAAGTTTTAACTTGAAGTATCTCTTCAACTCTCTTAGGATCCATTCTTCCATCTTTTTTTCTTAAATCTTGTTTATTTGCTATTGCAATTATAGGACATCCTTTCTCAACAAAGTGTGCCGCAAAATTTATTAAATCTCTTGAATGCAAAACGTTTCTAAGAGTAGAGTCGGTAACTACAAACAAAATATCAGTTCCCAATAAATGGTCTCTGCTTACTTGCAGATATCCTGATTGTCCAGCAAAATCCCATACTTTAATGGTGAAATCTCCCATTTTTACGGTTTTTAAGTCTATTCCATGAGTGGGCAAGTAGACTCTATCAATGGTATTCTTAGCTAACAATTTTAACATTGTTGTCTTGCCAACAGCGGGAGAACCTATAATTGATATTTTTACCAGTTTATTTAATTCAGAACTGAGCATTTGAGAACTAAACTTACATTAATATGCTTATATTTGTGATATATCCTAATTTATATGAATGAGGATAATATCGAGATAATACTGGATATTTTTAGTACCAGCGCTATATTCTTATGATTATTAATTATTTACAACGAATTTTGTAATTTAGCAATTTTAATCGTAGAAATATCATTAAAATATTTTCTTTAAAATTTGCACAAGAAAAAGATAAATATATAACATATGAAGGGATATGAATCGAAGGAATCATAGAATAGTCTAAATATGCAAATCCAAATTTTTTAGTGTTACCAAATTAGCAAATATAATGCGAATTTTATCATAAAAATTAAAATAAGTTGAATAACAAAATTATTCCAACGCTAGAAGCATATATAGGAATTACATATCTCCATATTTTGTTTGGGAAGATTCTAACTAAATATGGAGCAAATAATGCAGCAATAAATCCTCCAGCAAAGATTGAAGGGAGAAGCATCAAATCTATTTCTACTCCCGATATGCTTATCAAAATAAATGTAAAAAATCCTACCAAAGAAGTAACTGCTTCTGCAAATGAAGCTATTGCCGTTGCACTCTTTTCATATACACCTGAAAATAACTGACCTAAAGTTACTACTGGGCCGTATCCTCCGCCCCCTATTCCTTTATTAAATCCAGCTAATACAGAAAAAGCAATTACCATTTTTAGCTGAGATCTATATTGTTTTATTCTCATAAGTCTGACCTTCATCAGACTTAGGGTTCCCATTATTAAAACTAAGATTGCAACATATAATTTTATGAAGTATATAGGAAATTGAATTCCATAATAACTAATTATAATAGATAAGAAAATTCCAAAACACCCAAAAAATGCTATTATTAAGGTGATTTTAGTAGAATCATTAAAAGGATGAAATGAAAAATGAACATTTTTGAATTCATGAGCAAAAAAAGAATCAATAAATCCTGTAATGGTTTCTGAAATTAAAAGAACGGGGACCACCTGAAGGGGTTTGTAACCAAATAAAAATAATATCGGAGCTAAGCTTGTTCCAAAACCCATTCCAGCTGTAGAATCCACCATCTCAAATAGAAATGCTAAAATAATGATTGAAATAATCAATTCCATTAATTTCACATTTATAAGTAAATTGAAAATAAAAACAACATTAAAAAATAGAATAATAGCGCTACTATTATTTTGTTAATTGAATACTTTTTTATTTTTATTCTTTCTATAATAGGTTTTTCATCCAATTCTTTAGCTTCTGTACCAATTTCTAGTCTTTTTTTCATGAATAAAAAAAAAGATTATTTATTTTTAAACTTTGGTTTCAAACCAATATGATTTGGAATAAATGTATGGGTTTATTATTTTATGGTAAAGACAATATATATTGAATTGAATGACTAATTTTTAGAATATTAAAATAAATAAGAGTTCTCTTGAAAATAAACGATTAATCATGTTAATAAATAGGATACATTAAAAAACTTCTGAAATAATACCTAAGATGGTGATGTAGTTGTTAATAATTAATTAGTTTTTTTTACCTTTGAGACTAATAATTTACCATCTTTAAAAAGTATCCATCTTATTTTATCTCCATTCATTAACTCAAGTTTATCAACAATATCTTTAGGTACAGTAGTTCGCCTTCTCGTACCTCGGATTGTTAAAGATGTTTCTTTTATAATTTCTATATCATCTAAATCAACATTCATTTTTACCAAAAATAATAATGTAATAAATTTTATAAAAATTTGGTGTTGATCCAATATAATCTAGTTTTATTTACTATTGATATATTATTATGAAAATAAAAAGTTTGATGGATTTTACTTTGAATTTTTATTGTTTTAGATTATATGATGAGATTTGTACAAAAATAATTTCTCATATTTTTTCATTATCTTCATCGATTTACTTAATTATCACTTAAATTTAATTTCATCTCATCTTTGACTGAGATAAATTTCGCTTTTAGTGATTTCTTTACATATAGCATCCATATTATTTTTCTTTTAATCTTTTTATTGTATGTTCTAAAAAGTTTTTCAATGTCGTATCTCTTGATTTCATTTTGAATACCTTTAATTAGATAGTTTGAAACTATATAATAGCTGTAATAATCGATTTTCTTATTTCATATATAGGTTTATTGTGTAATTGATTGATTTAAACTAAAATAGCATTAAATTTCGATATTAGTAATTAGATCTCTTATTAAGCCTTTAAAATGGAGAAACTAAGAAAATATATTTTTTATAAAAATATCAAAATTTGGTAATTTTATATTTTGAGCATTAATTTAAAATTTTTTTTTTATTAAAGAAGGTTAAAAATTTCAGAAAACTTTACATTATAAAACAAGATGAGAATGACCAAAGATAGGATTGTTGGGGCTATTAATCCAAAAGTAAGCAATTTTTGTGATATTCTGATGCATTCTTGTAAGGTATTCATGATTGTATCAAAATATTTAGGGTCACCCCATATTCTAACATTTTCTACTTGAAAATCTCCATAATAGAATTCAACATCTTCTAAGTTATTTTCAGCTGTGGGAATTAATCTATCAAGTTTTTCAAGAATGTTTTCTAACTTTATTTTTTCTCCAATTGGAGAGTATCCTCGTTGATTAAACCTCCGCGCCACAATGTGCGAATCAGACGTGGTTATTTCACCTCTTTCTATACCTTGGTTCTGGAGCATGTTTAAAATATAAGATCTAATATCTACAAATGCATTATTTCCATCAAAATGAATGAATGCTGTTTTTTGTTTAGTTTTTGAATTTTCAAATAAGTTTACCACGAGACCTCCAGGACCAATTCCATCTCTTTCTGAGAATTCTTCCATTTTATCCCTTGCAACTCCATATCGAATGCTACTTTTCTCCTTATTTCCTTGTTCCAATAATGAATTAAAGAACTTGTTTGAAACATTAATTAAATCTATGGCTTCAATAGAATTAGATTTTATCAATACTTCATCTCCAATAATAGAATTGTGCGAATCAATAATGACTACATCTTTAAAGCCCATGTTAATGGCATTTTTTCGAATTTCATTACCTACATTTTCTTCAATATCGTCTGATGGTAAAGGATGTCTTGTTAAAAAAACAATTGGAACATTCTCAATTTCCGTTCCAATTAATTTAGCTGAATTTGAGATCTTTCGAGTAACATTTCTAATTTTCTTTACCCATTTAATGCTTGAATCATTCTTAATTCGATTAATTTCTTGTTCTAATGCGCTTAAAACTTTTTTGACTTCGTTATGAGTAGTAAGGTTTTGCGAATGGTCATTAGTAGTATGATAGACGGTTGTTCCTGGAATGTCTTCAAACATTTTATAAATTCTAGCGGGTAGATCTGATGAACCACAAGTTTTAAATGGACCAAAATGAACATGAGGTATGATAAAAAGACCCTTGAGTTTTTTACTATCGCAAGTCCTAATGGCAATGTATTGAACTTTTATGGAAGTTTCTATACCTATTTTATCAAAAAATGACTCAACATATTTATCATTATCATCGGTCATCATTGAAAGGACAAATGCTCTGATAAATGGATATCCTCCAATTCCTGTAAATTGTCGGTAAATGTTACTTACCCTAGCCATGCTTCGAGCATATGGAATGGCAAATATGAAAGCACAAGAACAAAAGATAATTATTGCCTTAAAAAAGAAAATAAATGATACTTGAGCTGTTAAAATGCTATATAATATTATCCCAGAAACTGGCTGGATTAAAGCTAAAAATACATTACCATATTTCCCAATAGTTGTAAATGAAAAATATATCACGTAAGCAATGATATAAGCAATGATTGTTCCAAGCATGAAAAAGATTTCTTGAAACAACACATTTCTTAAGAGGATGGATAAGATCTGCCCTACATTAAAGATGAGCCCAATTATTGCACTATAGAATGCATTTAATTGTAATCCCCATCCCTTTGGCGGATTTAATAATATTGGAGATTTTTTAGAATAATAAAAAATTGATAACAATGCCCCCACTCCGGAAATTGTTAGAAAAATCGAGTAAATTACAAATAAATAAAGAAAGTTCCAGACTCCCGTTATGAACCCATTCAATATCATTGAAATAATGCTTATAATGAGTGGAAAAGTAAAAAAAGTAGAATAAGCTAATTTGGCAGTTGAAAATATATCCATATATGAGATTATACCTGGTATTCTACGACTTGGTTGTTTATATGCATACATTTAGTGAAAACGGAAATTTTTTTTTGAAAATAATTACTTTTTCTAATGATACAAATCTAAATTAATTGAAAGATTTGTAATTAATATATCTTTTACTTAAAAAAATTAATTAACTAAAATGGAATGAACTATGGTATTAAAAAATCAAGATTACTTAACTAGAATTGCTTCAAAGCGGTTCAGTGAAATACTTCAAGATGGTTTCATTTTATTTTTTAAAAATTGGAAAAAAATAATTCTTCCCATGACACTCTTTTTCATAATGGGATTGTTAGTGAAAACATTCTTATTAGCTGATTTAAATTGGTATTTATATTCACAAGGTAGCTACATGAATGCGCTTTTAGAAAAGTTCCAAAACGATCCGACTTCAATTTCTAATGTCGAATCTCAAGCATTATTGATGTACCTTTCTTTCCTATTATTAGCAGCGATTTCTGAAAATGCGATTGATATAATATTTACAGTACTCAGTCTTTCTGCTGTAAGCTTTTACTTATATAATAAATACATGAATGAAAAATCTGATTATAAACTTAACATTAAAAAAGCTCTAAATAAAAAAGTAATTCTTGTTATATTATTACTTGGAATTGGAATCCCTCTTGGATTTGTCATTTTAATAGTTCCGGCTATAATAATATTCGGTTTTTACATTTTCTCTGTTTTTACATTTAATTTTGATGATGTAAAAAAACCAATAAGAGAAGCAAGATTATTATCAAAAGGTGCATTTTGGAAAATTATTGCCATCTTTCTTATCAGCACTTTCATCTCAATGATGATTAACAATATTTATAGTTTTATTTTAGATTTTTTATGGCCTGTCAAGCAATCCGCATATATATCATGGTACGATCCAATGAATCGAAGGTATGATTTAATTATACTCTATACTATTGTTCAATCAATTATAAGTATTCTTTTACAACCATTATTCATATCATTATTAACCACCACATTCTCGCAAATGAAAGTAAAAAGAGAAATATTATTAAAAACACAATATATTACACATGTACCAACATCTACAGTACAAGTTCCTAAAGTTAGAATAGAAGGAGAAGATAAATCCTTAAAAGGAATTTACTGCCCTTATTGTGGTCAATACATGGAAATAAAATTAAATTATTGTCCAAATTGTGGAGAGCATCTTGATTTTGAAATATAAAAAAGAGGAATGTAATAATGAAAATCGATATAAATTATAAATTTGAAATAAATCCGGATGATTTGAAAGATCCTGTAGTATTAATAGGATGGCCAGGAATTGCATTAGTAGCGAAACTGGCAATAACCTCCATAAAAGAATCAATTAACGCAGAAGAATTTCTTGAGATAATGTGTTATGATTTTCCTCCTAAATCAAATGTAGATAAGGGAAAAATGGAAATTCCTACTGCCAAGGTTTATTATAAACCAAAAGGAGATAAAACTCATAATGACTTTTTCATTTTAACTGCAAATTATCAACCTCAGACCTCTGAGGGCGTATTTGCTTTTTCTCATTTTTTCTGCGAAGAAATGAAAAAAATCACCCAAGGTAAAATTAAGATGTATATCAGTACAGGTGCTATGGTTACCGATTCTATCAAAGATGAACCGTTAGTTTATGTCTGCGGAACTGATGACGAGTTGGTTGAGAGCTTTTTAAAGTATAAAAACACTACCATAATGCAAGATGGAATTATTGCGGGGGCTAATGGAATTCTACCAGCGTGGGCAGGGTATTATGGTTATGCTCCAGGAATATGCCTATTAGCTGAAACCCTTCCCTTACCAATGATGACATTAGACCCAAGATCATCAAAAGCAATCGTGTCGTTATTAAAAGATTATTTTAAAATTGATATGAGTTTTGAATCACTAAATAAAAAAATTGAAGAAATGGAAACAATATTGGAACGTTATAAAAAACAAGCAGAAAATTTGATGAAAGGATTTCGTGAAGATCGAGCCCCTGATTCATATTTTAGATAATCTTATAATTTTTTATAATCTTCCAAGATTGTTTCTTTATTTTTGAAAAGAATGAATTCATTTTTTGAATAGAAAAAGAGATAAATATGAAAACCAATTTTTATAACTAATTAATTAATACATTATAAATTTTATTAAAGAGCGTGTTAAAAATGGTAAAATTCTTCAAACTTTTTAAACCATTGAAGATAGGAGGCATGACCATTCCAAATAGGATTGTCATGCCAGCAATGCATCTTGGTCTGGCAAAAAATGGCGAAATAACTAAAAAATTAACCGAATTTTACATTGAACGGGCTATTGGTGGTGTTGGTTTTATTATTATTGGTGGCTGTTACGTTTCTCTTTATGGAAAGGGCTTACCAAGCATGATTGCGATTGATGATGATAAATACATACCAAAATTGGAAGAATTTACGAGAACAATTCATGATACGAGAGAAGATGTGAAAGTATGTGCTCAACTTTATCATGGTGGGCGATATACTTTTCCTCAAATAATAGGGACAACTCCCATATCTTCATCAGCGACATATAGTAGGTTTAGTAAAACAACTCCTCGTGAAATGACAATTGAAGATATTAAAAGAGAACAACAAGCATATGCAGATGCGGCTCTTAGGGCCCAAAAAGCAGGTTTTGATGCGATTGAAATTTGTGGTTCTGCTGGTTATTTAATGGACCAATTTCTATCGCCCATAGTTAATAAACGAACGGATAAATATGGTGGTAGCCTTGAAAATAGAATGAGATTTCCAATAGAAACAATAGAGTTAATTCGAAGTACCGTGAGTGATGATTTTATTGTTGGAATGAGGATGGCGGGGGATGATTTCATTCCAAATAGTCTAACATATAAAGATAAACCAGTAATTGCAAAAGCATATCAAAAAGCAGGAATTGATTATCTCAACGTTACTGGTGGTTGGCATGAAACTAAAATACCTCAATTAACAATGGATGTGCCTGAAGGATGCTATACATATTTAGCCGAAAATATTAAAAATAACGTAAATATTCCCGTTTTTGCATCAAATAGGATCAATGACCCTGTTTTAGCTGAACAAGTTTTAATGGCAGAGCAAGCAGATGCGATTTGTATGGGAAGAGCTCTAATAGCAGACCCATATTTGCCACAAAAAGCACAGAAAGGAGACTTACATGACATAATGCATTGTGTTGCTTGCAATCAAGGTTGCTTTGATAACGTTTTTCGAATGATGCCAGTTAGTTGCCTGAGAAATGCAAGGGCTGGAAATGAAGCCAGAACTAAATTAAAAGAAATTATAGAAAAGAAAAAAGTTATGGTTATAGGTGCAGGGCCTGGAGGTTTAGAAACTGCTCGAGTAGCTGCAATAAGAGGACATGAAGTTCATATCTTTGAAAAAGATGATAAAATTGGAGGATTAATCAATATAATCTGGCGTCCTCCGGGTAGAGGCGAATTCAAGCGGATGATCGAGGATTATGAATATTGGATTAAAAAATATAATATTAAAGTCCATCTTGAGGAAGAAATTGATGTTAATAAGGTAAAAGAATTTAATCCTGATGTCGTGGTTATTGCTACAGGATCAAAGCCCATAAAGCCTCCAATTCCCGGGATTGATGGTTCAAACGTATATTGGGCAAATGAAGTTTTTAGTGGAGATGCCCCAATAGGAAAGAATAATGTTATCATTGGAGGAGGTGCCACGGGAATAGAATTATCCATTTACATCGCAAAATTTGGTTCGCTTAATTTAGAAGCTTT
>CAZIEC010000075.1:0-11185 GCA_964538145.1 uncultured archaeon | reverse complement strand
CGCTTGATTTTAACTTTATTAATTTTAGCCATTCATTTTTAGAAATCAACTTTCCGATATGTAGTTTTTTATCCCTTGCAATGATACTACTTGGTATGAGAACGTCTGTTTTAAAGTTTACTAACTCACTAGAACTTAAGTGAGAATTTTTTTTAATATCATCAATAAATTTAAAATATTTTACTGGAAATTCAATTAAAGCGTCACGTTTTAAAGCAGTATCACTAGATTTTCTGGCAAAAATGCAAATAAAATCTATATTAAATATTTTTTCAACATTTTTGCTAAACATCCAAAAAGATACATCCGAAAAACCTTTAAAGCTTCGAAATAATGCTGAATGCGACCCCGTTATTAAACCCTTAGTTACTACAAAAAAGATCCTTGCTTTATTTTTTAGATAATGTTCTTTAGCTTTATAAAAAAAGAGCGAAGCAATTTCGATATTCAATACATTTTTAGGATGGGGTTTGATTTCAAGATATTCTGATAATTTTTTGATTTTATTTTGGTAAATAGGGTCTGATATGTCTCTTAAAGTGAACCAAGGAGGATTTCCTATGATTAAATCAAATTTTTCTCTAAAATGTTCTTCATCATCAAATAAAAAATCTCTTTTTTTAAGGTTTATTTCAATTTCTTTAACATGCTCTTTTAGTACAATAATTAAATTGCATTTTGCCAAGAATATTGATAAAGGATTTATATCAAAACCGTATATTCTATTAATAGCTTTAATTTTTTCTTCTTTAGAATGCTTTTTAGAATTTAAAACATGTTTAGCTAATTCTATGATAAAATTTCCGATTCCACAACAAGGATCAAGAACAAAATCACCAAATTCATAAGAAGAATTAATCATTTTTTTCACTAAGAAAATAGGCGTGAAAAATTCTCCAGACCCATGTCTCAAGAAAAATGGAATGAAATTTTGAATCAAAAAGTCAAATTGAAATTCTCTATTGATATTAGAAGCTTCTAATAATTTGATAATGTTAATAATATTTTTTACCAAATCTTTTTTCGTTTCAGCAGTAATTGTTTGCAGTAATATATCATAAAAAGAAATGTTTGATAATTTTTCTTTTAACTTTTCGCGGAGTAAGAATTTATTAAAATCATTATTGCTAAAAGCTATGGCAATTATCTCATTTAAATTCTTTTCTCTTGAATGAAAGGATTTTAACACGTGAATGCGACCAAGCAAGTACAATAAAAAAGAATAAATGTAAAGATCAAGTGTAAGATTCTTATTATCATATATGTTAACGAATTCTTTTTTCCATTCATTAAAACCGGCAATAATCAAATCAGTATTAAAGTTATCTTTAATGGTTGATATAACTTTTGCTACTTCCAGTTCGATTTTTTCTTTTACTTGCCTTAGATGAATGTCCATGATTTGTTGAAAAAATTTCACTTTTTTTTAAAAATATAAAAGCATTAAAACATGTAAAAAGATATAAATTTGTAATTTCAAATATTTATATTTAAAGAGAAATATACAATCAAATATAATCTTTTGATACAATTTGACAGTCCAAGAAATAAAGATATCAAAAGCATTACAAAAAGGAATAAAGTTTTCTTGCCAACAATGCGGAGCATGCTGTAAAGGGTTAGATGAAGGTGAAGTGTATCTTTATTACGATGATATCGTGAGATTAGCTAACCATTTAAACTTTAGAGGAGAAATTGGGCTAAGAACATTTGCAAAAAAATATTTGAAAGCAGTAAATGACTCCTTTTTTTGGAAAGATAGCGAACATCCTCATGGAAAAACTTATCGGTTCAAAACTCTTGCGTTCAAGTTTAAAGGTCAAGATGAGCGATGTTATTTTTTAAAAAGAAATAAATGTTCCGTGTATGAAGCAAGACCTTTTCAATGTCGGTGCTTTCCATTTTGGCGAATGATGGTTGAGAGTAAAGTGAATATAATTGATTATTCAAAGAAATGTCCTGGATTAAGGGCTTCTTTAGATAACATAGGGAAACATTATTCTAAGCAAAAAATACTGAAATGGGCAAAAAAAGAATTGGAAATTGAAGTAAAATACTTTCTTAAAATGAAAGAAAATAATTTCGATATTCTTAAAGTTTATCCATTTCTTCCTAAAGATTTTCTAAAGAATTAATTAAATTATTTTATTAAATTCCACTTATTTATTTTGTTATTATTTTAATTTTAATTTAATTTAAGAAGGTAAATCTTACCAATGAATAATAAATTGATTAAAAGGTTTGCAACTTGTTCTAAGGACTGTTATGGTTCTTGCGCATTCACAGGAATTTGGGATGATAATGCCCCAGAAAATAAGCTAATTTCCACCATCCCTTCAAAAACACATCCCTTCACGCAAGGATTTTTCTGTGCTAAATTGAACAAAAGAGAGGAATTACTTTATCATCCTTCAAGAATAAAACATGCCTTAGTGAGGGCGGGACCTAAAGGTAAAAATGATTTTAAAGCGATTTCCATTGATAATGCTTTAAATTTAATAGCAAATAAATTAAAAGAAGTCATTAAAAAATTTGATTCTTCGTCGATTGTAGTAGCTTTTTATGCTGGAAATTATGGATTAATTGCTCGATACTCTCCTTTAAGGTTTTTTGGTAAGATCGGTGCCACGATTCCTTATGGTGGAACATGTAATGAAGCTGGTTGTGCCGCTTTGAAAGAGATGTTTGGCACTCATTCTTTAACAAATCCTCTTCAATTAGTCAATGCTAAATGTAAATTAATAGTAATATGGAATAGCAATTTACCAGAAAGAAACATTCATGCTTTTAAATTGGTAAAAGATGCAAAAAAGAATGGAGTAAAAATTATTGTGATTGATCCGAGAAAACATTCTTTAGCTAAACTTGCAGATATTCATCTCCAACCTTTTCCTGGCGGAGAAATCTTGATTGCTGGAATATTCATTACTGAAATAATTAAAAGAAACATCCAAGATAGTGAATTCTTAATGAAACATGTTGTTGGAATGGAAAGAGTTTTTGATCTGGTAAATTTATTTAATGAAGAGCGGGCTATTAAATTAAGTGGAGTTAGAAAATCAGAAATAAATGAATTAATAAAATTATTAGAAAAAAACAAGCATGAAACGATGTTTAATATAGGGTTTGGAGCTCAAAAATATTATAATGGTAGTGATACAATAAAATTAATTGCTTTAATTCAGATTTTATTGGGAAACATTGGCAAGCCTGGAACAGGAATAATTTATGACCAAGGCGAATTAAACGATACGTTCTCATTACCCATTAAAAAATATATCAAGCATTTTGATAAATCTGAACTAAATTATAAATTTCCGTTAATTAATTTAGGAAAAGAGTTAATTAATGAAAAGTATAAAATCCTATTTGTTTATGGAATGAACCCTGCCTCCTCTCTGCCCAATCAAGAATTAGTTAGGAAATCATTATCTAGAAAAGATTTGTTTGTTGTTGTACACGATCTATTTTTAAATGAAACAACAAAATTTGCTGATGTTGTAATTCCTGCAAAAGATTCCTTAGAATGTAATGATATCATCACTCCATACTATATTCCAAGTATTTCCATAATAGAAGGTGGTCCTTGTTCATATAAAGATCCATTATCAAATTATGAATTTTATCGTGAGCTGGCTATTCGCTTAGGTTTTGATAATGACCCGCTTTTTAATGAAACACAAGAGCAAATCTTTAATAAATGCATTAGTTTATTACCTCATAAAATCCAAAATCAGCTTAAAGAAGAAGGATTTTATTTAATTTATAATGATGAAGAAGTTCCCTTTAAAAATCTAAAATTTCCAACAAAAAATGGTAAGATTAACCTGAATTGCTTACCAAAATTTAAAGATATTGAATTACATTTTGATTATTTAAAAATTAATAAAATCAATCAATTTTTCTTAATTTCACCCTCTCACGAGCGATTCATACATTCACAATTAGGAGATCTCAATCCTGAACATGAAGAAATATTTAGAACAGTATTTTTAAATGAAAAAGATATCAAAAAATTGAAGCTAACCAAGGGAGAAACAGTTCTTGTTCGTAATGAGAATGGTTCATTTGAATTCATCGTAAATGAGTTAAATGACTTAAAACCAACTGTTGCTTTAATCTATTCAGGAGCTCCTTTTCCAGAAACAACTGAATATAACGTTAATTTTCTCACGCCAAGAGATCCAGAGCGCACGAATCTATCGGGTTCTTATCATTCCACAAAAATTTACATAGACAGAATAGAAGATTAAGAAATTAAATAACATTCTTATAAAACTTTCTCCTTCAAAATTAAATGCTTTTAGTATAAAAAGGGAATAATTATTAAAAACCCGATTTTATATTACTCAATAGAAATTGAGAAAACTAAGGAAAAAAAAGTGAAGATTGGACTCTTTATTTGTGATTGTGGTAAAAACATTAGTGGAGTTATAGATAATAAATACTTAATTGAACATTTTAGCAAATTTCCAAATGTAGAAGTCATAGGGGATCAATATCTTTGTTCTGAATCAGGATTAAATAAAATAACTGCTGAAATAAAAGAAAAACAATTAGATAGGATTGTTATTGCAGCTTGTTCTTTTAAACTTCATGGATCATTATTTCAAAAAACCATAGAAAAAGCAGGAATCAATAGATTTCTCGTGTCATTCGCAAATATCAGGGAACAAAATTCATGGGTACACTCAGATGCACCAGAAAAAGCAACTCAAAAAGCCATTGACCAAATTGAAATGGCATTAGAAAGAGTTAAATTACTGCAACCACTTCAAGTGCAAACATCTCGAGTACTCCCGTCAGCTTTAGTAATAGGTGGCGGCATTGCCGGAATCAAAGCTGCAATGGTAATCGCAAATGCAGGTTTTAAGGTTTACTTGGTTGAGAGAGATGCGACAATTGGTGGTCACATGGCTTTATTCGACAAAACTTTTCCCACTTTAGATTGTAGCATTTGCATCTTAGGCCCATTAATGAGTGAAGTAAAGGAACATCCCAATATAGAATTATTAACTTACTCGGAAATAGAATCTGTGAGTGGAAATGTAGGAGAATTCATTATTACAATTAAAAAGAAACCCCGATTCATCATTGAAGATAAATGCGTGGGGTGTTTTGACATTTGTAGATCTGTTTGCCCTATCGATGTCAAAAATTCCTTTTATCCTCGAAAAGCCATTGATGTTCCTTATCCTCAAGCAATACCTTTATTTCCAAACATTTTAGAAGAATATTGTGTTGGTTGCAAGGCGTGTGCTCAAGCTTGCGATAGGGATGCTATTGATTTCAATCAAAAACCTACTTACATGACTATTAAAGTTGGAGCTATTATAGTTGCTACTGGCTTTAAAACCTTTGATCCAACAATTTTGGGAGAATTGGGTTATTCAAGGTATCAAGATGTAATTACAACAATGGAAATGGAAAGATTGCTAAATAATGATGGTCCTACCAAGGGGCATGTAGTTAGGCCTTCAAACGGGCTTCCACCTAAAAAAGTATCTTTCATTTTATGTGTTGGTTCAAGAAATAAGAAGATCAATCGAGAGTATTGTAGCCAAGTTTGTTGTAATGTTGCCATCAAACAAGCCGTTCTAATAAAAAAAGAGCATCCTGAAATGGAAATAAACATTTACTATAACGATATAAGAACTGTTGGAAAAAATTGCGAAGAATTTTATAACAGAGCACGGGAGAACTTCGGAATTCGATTCATTAAAAGTAATGTATCTTCAGTGTTAAAAAGTGATGATTCTGATAATTTACTCATACGCGGAGAAGATATTATTGAAGATGCCATATTCGAAAATAAGACTGATTTAGTAATTTTAGCAGTAGGCATAGAACCTCCAGAAAATACTGATAAATTGAGCCAAATGTTAAATATTTCGCAAGATCCTAATGGATTCCTCTTAGAAAGACACCTTAAAATGCACCCTTCCGAAACAGCGGTAAATGGAATATACATTGCTGGTGCAATTCAAGGTCCTAAAGATATTCCTAATAGCATTGCTCAAGCAGAAAGTGCTGCTTCAAAAGTCGTTTCTCTTATTTCAAAAGGAGTGGTAGAGCTTGATCCTTTCATCGTTTATTATGATGAATCAAAATGCGATCTTTGTAGGTTATGCGAAAATATTTGTGGATTTAATGCGATTAAAATAGAAAACCAAAAACTTTACTTGAAACAAATTAACTGCGTTGGTTGTGGGGCTTGTACAGCAATGTGTCCCAATGATGCTCTTTACATTCCTGGTTTTACAAAAGAACAAATTTCAGCTCAAATAAAAGCGGTCTTAAGCAAGGAAAAGAAAGAATTTCCACTTATTATAGCATTTTTATGCAATTGGTGCGCTTATGCTGGAGCAGATCTAGCTGGAACTAGCAAATTATTATATCCTACGAACGTGAGACCCATTCACGTGATGTGCACTGCCATGCTAAATCCAGTTTTAGTATTTGAGAGTTTGTTTCGAGGTGCAGATGGAGTACTCATAGCTGGCTGTTACGAACAAGATTGCCATTATAAAACAGGTTTTATAAAAGCAAAAACTAGATATGAAAGTATTAAGGAAATGGTTGGTGAATTAGGAATTAATGAAAAACGAGTAAAAATTGTCAGTGTATCCGCCGGAGAAGGAGAAAAATTTGCCCAAGTCGTTAAAGATTTCACAAAAGAACTAGTAAAGTTAGGACCGATAAAACCAGGTGAATATGTTAAACCTGTTAAAAAAGTATTAATAAAAGAGAAAGCAAAATTGGATGAGTTATAATTTTGTGACAATTACGATTAAAAAAAAATTGAATTCCATAAGATAGAGTAATTAAATGTATAAAACTTTTTTAAATATCTATCTTTAACTCTCCATCAAGAATAGTAATTAATAACAAATAACATGTATTAATAATAATCATGAAAATTAGAGCATTAACAGTTGGTCAAAAAGTTCCCTTTCTTTCAGAGAATTCGTTTTTTGAGAAATTTTTGGAAGAAAAATTATATTATTTTGACCAATTGAATAAAGATTTTAAAGATTTAATTTCAAGTGAAGGAATTGAAATACAAAGCATTAGATTTTGTACTCAGCCCATATTAACTTATGAAAACAAATTTAGAGAATGGAATCTCGATGAGATAATTAGCAGGCTCCACGAACAATTGGATATCCTTGAAAATTTAACTAATAAGTATGGAATTAATTATTATGCTTGTGCAATGATTCTTGCGGAACAACAAATGGAAAAATATGGAGTCTACGAAAAGCTATTATTAAATGAGGTTCCAAGATTTATTAGGAAACGAGAAAGATTCTTTACTTCATTATCGGTTGCCTCTTCAGAAAGGGGAATTAATTTATCAGCCTTACGTTCTGGCGCTAAAATCATCAAGGAACTTTCCATTAAGGATCCATTTGATAATTTAAAATTTTGCATCAGCACGAATGTGAAGCCTGATACGCCTTTCTTCCCTGCAGCTTATCATCTTTCTGACAATCCTTCTTTTTCAGTTGCCATGGAGCTTGCAGATGAGGTTGTTGAAGTTTTTTCAAATGCTAAATCTTTTTCAGAGGCTCAATTAAGTTTAAAAAAGCGATTTTTAGAAATTTATGATTTAATCGGAAGTATAGGAGAGAAACTAGCAGAAAAGAATGGAATTGAATTCATGGGAATTGATTTTTCTCCAGCACCATATCCGACTGTTGAAAAGAGCATTGGTACGGCGATCGAAAAGCTAAATTTTGAATATTTTGGATCACCAGGGTCTTTAATAGCAGTAGCAATGATTAAAAACGCTATACCCCAGCTAGGAAAGGTGATTGGATTTTCTGGTTTCATGCCCTCCGTTCTTGAAGATTATACTATTGCAACTCGATTAGCGGAACAGAAATTTAATCTCGATACACTCTTGCTCTACTCAACAATGTGTGGAACTGGTTTAGATTGCGTGCCCTTACCTGGTGATATTACACAAAGAGAGCTTTTTTACATCTTACTGGATGTATGTACCATTTCAATTAGGTTAAATAAACCATTAACAGCAAGATTAATGCCCATTCCTGGTCGCTCTGCGGGAGAAGAGGTCAAATTTAATTTTGAATATTTTGCCAACTCCAAAGTGATGGATGTAAGGCGAATTTCTGATGAGATTGAGAATGATTTATTTAATAGTAAAGAAAAGAATTTTAAATTTCTAGAGTGAGATCAAGATAATTGGATTTTTTATTTATCTTAAAAAATCAATTACCTTTCCACTTTTAGTCAATGAATAATAGCTCTCACCAGACTTCTCATCGTGCTTTACATCCAAGCATAACGCCTTTATTAAAAAATCAACATGAAAATTAAATATTTGCTCGTCTTTTACTACTCCTTTTTCTTTTAATTTACTAAATAAATCATTTTTTGAGATATTATTATTATTTTTCACGATTTCTAAAATTTGCCTTCGAACTTTATTGTTTATGGCTTTTAAGTATAAAGAATGGTAATATCTATTACCTTCTAATGTTTTACCAAATTCTTCTACTGTCTTGTAATTAATAAAATCAGATTCATCTGGCATTTTCTATGGAATTTTGAATATATTTTTAATAATAAAAAAAGAAATAAAAAAATTAAAAATTTTCAATTACTTTTCCAGCCGGTAATAAAGTATAAACAACCTTACCATTCTGATCTTTTGATTCGGATATGCACTCCGCTTTTATTAAAAAATCCATGTTGTAATTAAACACGTCTTCTTTATCTAGGATTTCTTTTTCTTTAAGCCTTTTTAATAAATCTTCCTTAGAGATAGTTTCGGAATCGTAAACAATTCTTAATATTTCTCTTCTAATAGGATGATTTACCGCTTTTAGGTGCGTTGCGTGGTCAACCATTATAGAACCCCTTTTATCGTTGTATTTTAAGTGCATAAAATATCAGATGGAAGATAAATCTTGAGTTAATATAATATAAAAAGTTTTATTTAAAATGTTAAGATCTTTTAGCTTATGAATTTCGAAGAAATAAAAAAAATTCTTGGACCAGAAGCAGATGATTTGTTAAATCACGAATGTACCGGAATACCTAAAGATAAAATTCACCTACCAGGTCCTGACTTTATAGAGAGAGTGTTAGAACATTCTGACCGAAACAATTTAGTTTTAGGAAACATGGAGAGAATATTCAATCAAACAGGAAGATTAGCAGGAACTGGATATGTCTCTGTCTTGCCAGTTGACCAAGGTGTTGAACATAGTGCCTCAGCAAGTTTTGCAATAAATCCAAGCTACTTTGATCCCGAAAACATAATTAGATTAGCCATTGATGGGGGTTGTAATGCTGTTGCATCTACATTGGGAATTCTGGGTTCTGTAAGTCGTCGATATGCCAGAAAAATTCCTTTCATTGTAAAATTAAATCATAATGAACTTTTAACCAAGCCAGAATTATCTGATCAAACAATGTTTGCTAGTGTAGAACAAGCTTGGAAAATGGGCGCTGCTGCAATAGGCGCTACCATTTATTTTGGTTCTAAAGAATCAAGACGCCAAATAAAAGAAGTATCTGAAGCTTTTAAATATGCTCATGAATTAGGATTGGTATGTGTTTTATGGTGTTATTTAAGAAACAAAAAAGAATTCGTTAAAGATGGAAAGGATTACCATACAGCAAATGATTTGTCAAGTCAAGCTAATTATCTTGGAGCCACTATAGAGGCTGATATTGTAAAACAAAAACTTTCTACCTTAAATCGTGGCTTTTTAGAGCTGAATTATGGAAAAACTGATAAATTAGTATACGAAAAATTAGCTACTGATCATCCTATTGAATGGAATCGATATCAGGTTGCCAATTGTTATATGGGACGGGTAGGATTAATCAATTCAGGAGGAGAATCCGGTGGAACCGATTTGCATGATGCAGTTAAAGCTGCTGTAATAAATAAACGATCTGGTGGGTGGGGGCTCATACTTGGAAGAAAAGCCTTCAAAAAGCCTACTCCTGAAGGCATTAAAATATTACACGCTGTTCAGGATGTGTACCTTTGTAAGGAAATTACAGTTGCATGATTTAATTTTGTTTTTTTTTTTTTTAATTTTTTCTCTTTAAAACTTCTATTGCTTCAACTATACCTTTCTCTTGATTAAGAAAAACACGAAATTTATGATCGCTCAATTCAATCATGTCACTAGGAAATTTTTTGATTTCTTCCCATTCAACATCAACAACGCTTTTATCAAATACTTCTGACACTTTTGAAATTGCTCCATATAATGAATGGCCTAATATTAGATTTTTTCTCTCATAATTTTCTGGAACTTCCATCTCCAATATTTTCTTCTTGATTTTTTCTTTTTCTTCCTCAGAAAGAGGTGATAATGATTGCATTTTGGCAGTTTTCTTGAAATCAACATATGGAGACTTATTTATAATCAGTTCTGGTTTTTTAGTTTGAGAATTAATTACAACTGATGACATTATGACATCTTCAGAAGTATTTTCTAATGCTGGAGAAAAATATCCCTCTTGCAGATTATCTTGTTTAATGGTGGTATTATCAATAACTTTTCCTACTCTATCTTTTTCTATATTTCTCACATATTTCATATCTGGTAATCTTTCTTTAACTTCCATGGACTTTAAATTAAATGCTTTTAAAAATTCTTCAAGCTCATCTCCTTGATCAATAGAAACAATTTTACAACGATGATATCTATAATCTCTCATTAATCTGTGTTGTAATTCTTGAGCAACTCTCGAACTAATAAATCTCTTCCTAACTGGAGACATGGAACCCTTCCATATATATATTCGCCTTAAATCTTCTCTAACAATAATCAAGACTTGTTCTGGATTTAAATAATTTCCAAGTTCCTCTTGTTTTATCTTAATTTTTCTGCTCTCTCCATTATCTTCTAATTCAAATACCATGAATTCCTCGATAGATTCTGACAATTAATGCCACCTACTCATATTACGGATTCTTTTTTAAAACTAAAATGATTATGACTAAATCATAAAATTACCATAATAAAAAATTTTTTAATTCGAAGGTATTTACAATTGCTAATCAGAAATTTTTTTTCATTCTCTAATAATATTTTTTCCCAAATTAAATAATTTGAGATTTTTCAATTTTATAAAATATAAAAAAAAATTATTTTTTATCATGTAAAACATTATCTATTGATAAGACAAA
>CAZIEC010000074.1:1428-11738 GCA_964538145.1 uncultured archaeon | reverse complement strand
ATTTAAATCTATCACACACAATACTATGGTTAAATGTATTACATTCTTTCAATACGGGGAAATGTATTTAAATCTAAAAAAAATGTTTTGAGAAAAATTAATATCTCAAATTTAACAAGGATAGCTTTTTAAGATCATGATTTTATCATTTCATGATAATTTGATATCAAATTAGAGTTATTTAAATATTAAAAAAACAATATATAAATCGAATTAAGAAGAAAATTCACATTATATAAACCAAGTGATTTACTTGAGTAAAAATGGCGTAGATCATCGCAAGAAGCTTAATTATTTACTACAATCGCTAAATGTTAAGGAATTAAAAAGTATTTGTAGAGAATTCGGGCTAAAAGGATATTCAAAATTAAAAAAAATAGAATTAATTCAATTCATTTTGGATTCTTTATCAGAAGAGGAAATTGATAACTTTATAGAAGAGCATGAATTGGAGATTGTATCTAAAGGTATTGAATCTGCCATTAAAATTATTAAAAATAAAAACCGCGAAAGCATTACTTCCATAAAAATAATAAATAGAAAAAACCATGAACTTGAACTCGCATTCAAGGGATTTAATTGGGAAACAACTTCTTTTTTGGCAATCACACCAGAAAATATTGATGATCCAGATAGAGACTGTGATTGCCGAGTTGGAGGAAACGGTGGTTTCTGCTCCCATTTTTGGGTTGGTTTTATTGTCTCTTTAAAAGAAGGCTTTTTCAAATTATCAGATTGGAAATTAACGAAATTGCCCGAAAATTTCGAAAATTTAATTGAACAAATTGAATTGAGAAAAATTGAAACTTCAGAAAAAGATAAGAAAAAAGTTAAGGAAGAATTATCCATCATTGATAAAAGCACTGCCGATTATGAAATACAACAATTTCTTGACAAGAGCATAACCGTACATGAAGGAGAAATTTCAAGTATAGAAAAAAAACAGCAACAATTTCAAGAAATCGTTACTGATTATTATTTGTTTAATTTAAAAAACGTGAAGCTTGGTCCAAGAATTGCAAAACCTAAAGATTTTAACGAAAAAGAGTTAATTGAAGTTGAAAACTTATACTTAAGAGTCTCAGAGAAATTATTCAATGAATCAGAATTGAAAGTTGGAGATAAAATCAAATTCAATGGAAAGTTAGGCAAGGATTCATTTTTGCAGGATATTGTAATAAAAAACGTGAGGAAAATTACTAAATTATGATATTTATTCAAGATATTTATTTAAAAAATATTATTCCTAACATGATTAAGATGAATATCAAACAAGGAGAACTTTTATACAATTAAAACATAATAATTTTTACTAAATTTAACAATGTTTAAATGGTTCATTCTTTAATTTTTATTAGATATTTTTCACGCAATTTCAAGATATAAAAATTCTGCATTATTATTTTAAATTAAAATAAAGAAAATCATGAATAAAAAGTGATAAAATTGATCGAGGGATATGAACTACTAACTGATTTCTATCAATTAACGATGTGCAATGGTTATCTACTCGAAAGAATGGCTGAAAAGCATGCCGTGTTTGATTTATTCTTCCGTAAGGCGCCATTTAAGGGAGTTTATGCCATTTGTTATGGTTTAAGCAAGGCAATTAGAGACATTAAAAACCTTAAGTTCTCAAGCGAATCGATTGCTTTCTTACAAGAACAAGGACTTTTTTCTGATGAATTTTTAAATTATTTAGAAAATTGGGATTGCAAATTAACGATTCGCTCCATTGAAGATGGTAGAGTGATTTTTCCATATGAACCCATAATGGAAGTTGAGGGTCCTTTGATACAATGTCAATTGATCGAAACTTATCTGCTAAACTGCTTTAATTTTCCCACATTATGCGCTACAAAAGCAAATAGGATGTGGTTGACTTCAAACAAGCAACCAATTCTAGAATTTGGATTAAGGAGATCTCAAGGACCTAATGGAGGAATAACTGCAAGTGAAGCCGCAATGGTTGGTGGTTGTGTAGGAACATCCAATGTCTTAGCAGGAAAGATTTATGATATTCGCGTTAGCGGAACTCAAGCACATTCTTGGGTAATGGCATTTGATTCAGAATTGGAATCTTTTAGGAAGTATGCTAAATTGTATCCAGATAATTGCATTTTATTAATTGACACTTATGACATCATAGAAGGTTGCAAGAATGCGATTATAGTTGGAAAAGAATTAGAGGCAAAAGGAAAGAAGTTAATTGGTGTCAGAATCGATTCAGGAGACCTTGCATACTTTAGCAAGAGAGTTAGAAAGATGTTAGATGATGCTGGATTAAATTATGTTAAAATCGTGGCTTCCAATGATGTTGATGAGTACATTATTGCAGAGATCCAGAGAAACCACGGAGAAGTAGATTTATGGGGAATTGGAACTAAACTTGCTACTTGTTATGATGATCCTGCTTTAGGAGGCGTGTATAAGTTGGTTGAAATTGATCACGAACCTAAATTAAAAATTTCGAGCAACGTGGAAAAAACAACGATTCCTTCAAGAAAGCAAGTATTTCGCATTTATAATGATGAGGGGTTCATGTCTGGAGATATTATAGAATTGGCAGAAAAAGATGGCATTGAAGAAGATTTTGTGTACGATCCAATTAATCCATTAAGATTTTATAAGGTTAAAAATCCCTCACGAGTTGAAAAGATACTCCATCTTCGCATGAAAGGTGGAAACATTGTTGGAAAATTAAGTGATTGGAAACAAGCAAGGGAGACAATGGAAAATGATATTGATCTCCTGCCTGATGCTTGTAAAAGGCTCTTAAATCCCCAAAATTATAAGGTAAGCATTAGTCGTTCCCTACACGAACTTAGGACCAAATTAATTGAAAAAAAGCTATCCGAGCAAACTTATCAATAATATTTAATTGATTCATCATGCCCATTTTTAAATAACCCCATTATTTGTTGAAAATAGGACCTCAATTATCATTTCTTGATAATTTACTAATTTTAATAATATTAAATGTAATATTAAAATTAGGATTTTATTTTTATATCAATTCTGTTTAAATTCGTTTAATCATTTTAAAAAAAAATTTAAACAATTTAGGTGCAATTTTTAGATGTATCATTTAGATGGAACAGATTACTTAAACGAGAAATATTATAGGAAGACGTTTAGCGTGTGTCCAGAATGTCTTAATAGAATTCCCGCTGTCGTAAAAGAAGATGATGATGGCAAGATTTACATGTATAAAACTTGTCCTGAACATGGTGATTTCAAGGATTTAATTAGCAGTAGTAGCAAGTATTATAAATGGACCCATTTTGCCATGAGAGATAAAGATGGCAATATTATTTGGAAATTTGAGAAAAATGGAGAAGCCAATCCTCCTGATTGCGTGGGAGAGGATCCAAGGGGTTGCCCATATAATTGTGGGCTTTGTAATGAACATTTATCAACTTGCTCATTAGCATTGATTGATCTTACTAATAGGTGTAATTTTAATTGTAATTTTTGCTATGCTAATGTCCAAAAAGCAGGTTATCTCGTGGAACCTTCATTAGAAGAAATTGAAAGAATAATGAAACATTTCAGAAACAAGCCCATACCTGCAGTAGCCATAATGTTCACGGGAGGCGAGCCAACAGTACGAAAAGATTTTCCTGAGATCTGCAAGATGGCAAAAGATTTAGGATTTAAGGAAGTTATCGTGGCTACTAATGGTTATGGGTTCCAAAGAAAAAAAGGTGGATTAGAATTTACTAAAAAATGTTATGAGATGGGATTAGATACATTATATCTTCAATTTGATGGAATTAACAATATAACTTATGAAAAAACTAGGGGTATCAAGAATTTAATGGAATATAAGATGCGAGTCATAGAAAATTGCAGGAAAGCAGGGTTAACTTCAATTAATTTAGTTGCTACGATAGCAAGGGGAGTTACGGATATTGAAATTGGAAACATAATTCAATTCGCAATTGATAATATTGATGTAGTTCGGGGGATTACATTCCAGCCAGTTTCATTATGTGGGAGGATTGCTGCTGAAGAAATGCAAGAATTAAGAATCACTAATGCTGATGTCATTAAAGAAATAGAAAATCAAACTGGAGGGAAGATTAGCATGGATATTGCTTGGTATCCACTTACTACTATTGTTGAATTTGGAAGAGCTATTGCTTACTTGGCAGATGTTGATCCAATTGAATTTACATGCCATCCAGACTGTGGATTCGCAACTTATCTAGTTATCGATCCTGACACCAATGAAATGGTTCCTATAATGGATTATTTCGACCCAATAAAAGTAATTAATTTTGCTAATCGTTTCTGGGAGAAGATAAAGCATAAAGAAAAGCAACCAATTAAGTTTTTTGAAAACTTTTTAGGAGATTTTGGTAAAACCTTGGATAAAGGAATCAATTGGCTAGATAAACAACAATTAAGGCTAAGATTTTTATTAGGCGTGCTTCAACACATGAAGAAACCTGGAAAGCTGATGGAATTATTTGGTAGAGTTGTTATGAATGGAGATTGGGAAAGCATTAGTTCATTTACTCATGGAACATTATTATTATCCAGCATGCATTTTCAAGATGCCTATAACATGGACATTGAGAGAACCAAGCGTTGCATTGTTCATTTTGGAGTGGCAATGCCAGATGGATCGGTGAGAGAAATTCCTTTCTGCACGATGAATACTATTCATAGACCTCATGTTGAGAAATTAGTAGCAAAACAACTAACAAAAAAAGTAAGAGATGAATTTGATACTGAAACTGGTCAAGCTAGAGAAGATATTGAATTAGATGTAGCCTTTAATGGTGGAACCAAAAAAGAAGAAGGTGAGTAAATAAATGTCAGATAAAGTTACTATTACTAAAGACGGAGTAAAAATAAGAAAATTAACTGAATTAAGGACCACGACTGCTAAGGAATTAGAAGAAGCCATGTTAAATCGCGTTGAATATTTCAAGAAAAAGAACTTAGAAAAAAGCCAGTTCAATAGTTTCATTCAGAATGCTTTTTTCAAGACATTTGGAGCTCTTTTAAACCTTAAAGTTCAAATTGATAAAACAATTGGAGAAGAAAATTTAGAAAAAATACAAGATGCAATTGATGAACTACTTTTATTTGGGCTGTAATTCAACATTTTTTATTAAGTTCTAATTTTAACATTAATTTTTTAACTATTTTTTTAAGAAATTTGATTACAACAATGAATTAAACATTTTAGAATTGAAATATATCAAATTTCAAAAGCTATTTTTGAGATAAATTTTTATTATCATAAAATGATAATAAATTTCTTCACGGTTCCAGTAATCTTATTTTACATAGTAAATGGATTTCTCTATTTATTTTATGCTATAAAGTTAAAAAAAAACTTTCAAAATGAACATAATATCCTTAATTCCAGTGTGGTCATTTTTTTATGGTTTTTGGCAGCGCTCTTATACCCTTTCTTTTTTCGTGATGATAGCATTCACGGCAAGTTTTTTCAGAGTTTGGCAATGCAAATCATTTGTATTTATGCATCATTATTGGTTTTTTTCATTCTTTTCTTACAATATGAATTCAAAATTAGAAAGCATCCTGAACTCAAAAGTGAGAGAACAATGGAATCTTTTCTTGAAAAATTTAATGATTACACGAAATTGCAAGAAAAAAATGCTTCTCATTCATTTAAAACAGATTTTCATAGAAAAATTTTTCACATTATTCCAGCTTGTGTCATAATTGGATTGTGGTTCTTTGCAACGGATGTTTGGGCAGACATTTATCATGCCGATTTGATTTGGGGAATTAGTGGAGAAGATTATGCAATTTTTCTAATAATAACAGTAGGTTATACTGCCATTATAATTTTTGCAGCTTTAGATTACATACGATTATCTTACATTTTTAAAAAAAGAACAATCTTTCATTTATTGCCTCAATGCTTATCGAATTTTTTGATAAGGACTGTTAAAAAAAGTGAATTGCGTGATTTCACCAAGCCAGTAGCGTTAATTTTATCTTACGTGCCAATTTTTTTCTTGCCAATGGGAGTATTCACGGCATCAGCATTAATCGCATCGATTGGAGATGGAATGGCTTCGCTCATGGGAATAAAATTTGGAAAAAGAAATTTTCCTAAAAATAGTTGTAAAACTATAGTGGGATATGTTGCTGGAACAGTTTCTTCGTTCATTGTCAGCATAATTTCATTAATGATTTTTGAACCAACACTCAATATTAATAAGATTTTCTTGATTGCTATTGGTGGCTCATTAACTTATCTGCTGATTGACATTCTTAGTCTTAAAATTGATGATAATATTTTAAATCCTATTTTTTGCGGTTTTGTAATGGGTTTGTTGTATTATATTTTATAATATCGTTTAGGATCTTTAAAAAATTAAATTTTTTTAGAGAAATTCTTAATTCATTCACTTATTTGAAAAAAGAATCCATGGTTTTGATTCCTCTTATTTCATCAAATGTTATTCCTAAGGCGTCTAAAAGTTGTTCAAGGGCAGATTTTAGAAGTTCTTTATACTTCTTAACATCTATATCTTCAATTTTAGCGAGTTCTAGAGCTTTTGCTCCAAGAGATCCCTTGCTCTTTATGAATGAAACTACATCGCCTTTTTGTAACTTCTTGCCTGTTACATTTTGTAATTCCAATGCTACTCTAACGTGTTGTGGAATCGTTTTATCATATTTTTCAAGAGACTTTTGCAAGCTTATATTTATGGCATAATCTTCTAATGGAAATGCACCAGGTTTTCCTATTTTTTTTAGGTTCTCTCTCACAATATCTATGATTTTCTTTCGAGACTGAGCGAATTTTTCTTCATCCTTAACATCTTTTAGTATTTCGATGATTTGACTGAATATCTTCTTAATGAAATCTGGAGTATTCTTCTTCTTAGCTAATAATCCTTTAATATCGACCAGTTTTGAATCCTTATAAATTCCTATATAATTCTTTTTCCTCTCTGAAAGCGCTAAGAATTGAAATACTTTTTCTTCTTCTAAATCTAATTTTAATTTTTCCTTGCTCCAGTTAGAAATTTCTCGCATTTGTTCATAACTGGGATTTAGCAAAAACACGCTATCCGTATCTCCATAAAGAACTTTTACACCAATTTCATTTGCTTTTTTAATTGTTTCCTTGATCGAATATCTTCCTTTAGCTGTTATGCTTTCTGCAACAGGCAAGCAGAAAAGAGGAAAGTTAGAAGAACCGAAAGTACCGTAAGCAGAATTGATGAATACTTTTAATGCTTGTTGAATTGTCTTGTAATAACTACGTTGTTTTTGTGTCAATGATTTGTCTCCAGACATTGGTTTGAAAAAATTAACTCTAATATCTCTCAAAAAACCAACCACATATGCAAAGATTCCCATTTTATGAGTACAAACGTGATAAGGGATTCCTTCAATTACATTATCCTTGCAATCTTCATGAGGACATAATACAGTTTCATATGAAAGGTTATATTCTTTAATTATTGAAGGATACAAGCTAGCAAAATCCATCACGACAACGTCAAAATGAATTCCAGGGACGGGAGGGACAACATATGCTCCTTGAAATCCTTTTCCTTCAATTTGGGCCTTTGAAAACCCACCTTCTTTTAATTCAGTAATTTCTGATCTTCTGGGGATTAAAAATCCCTTTCTTCTATGCTCAAAGTAAAATATATTTTGAATCCAAGTTGAGATCTGTCTTCTTAACATTTCATGAATGGGCAATTTCGTGATTCGACATAATAAAATGATCAAGTTCCAGACCAGAGAGTTGTTGAATTGGGTGAGTTCAAGCGTTAGAATTGAATCCTTGAGGTTGTACCAAGATAACACATCATATTCCATTTCAAAAATTTCTTCCTCGTGTTGATATTTCTCTTTACCCAGTAATGCTTCGCTAATAGCATTTAAAGAATTACTGGAGTAGGCTCCTCCGAAAGCATAACCAGAAATGCTCCGATTAAAGAAAAAGTTAAATAAATCTACATGAATTCCTTTCCTAAGATCGCATTCTGCTTGAGATAAAATCCCAAATCCTCTCTTAACTTGTATTGGGTTTAAATCTTTATCAATTTTTAACTTGTTTGCCCTATGGAATAAGTAATTCAAATCAAAGTTATCTCCATTAAAAGTAATTACAATTGGATACTTCCATAGCATTCTAAAGGTTTCAATTATCAAGTCTTTTTCAGATTTAAAGAAATATAGTTTCGCATCAGGAGGAAAATCTTCATGAATTTTTTCGAAAGCAAAATTTTCTCTTTCTAAAATATATACCATTTTTAACCCATCATTATCTACAAATGATACGCTAATGATTTTTTGCTTTGCCTCTCGTGGATTTGGCACGTGCCTTTCATCTATACCAAGTTCGGTCTCTATGTCCATTGCTAACCGCTTTACTTCAGGTATGGGTGTTAAAAATATGTCCAAGTTTTTTTCTGCGAATTCTTGAATTTCTGGTGATTCATTCTTGAAGATTGACCGAAGTTTTTCTGCTAAATCTTTTGAACTTTCATCGATTTCTTTCGAATTAATTTGATGAATGACTCCATTCTTAATTGAATATATTAGACCCGGTATTAATTGTCGGTCAAAAATATAATTCAAATGATATCTTATATCAGCTTCCCAAGCTTTAATGCCATGTTCATTTAGAATATTTTTAATATTTCTTCCTGCACCTCCAATGTTTGTTGGCGTTTTTCCGTAAATTTTTGACATTGTAATTTCGATATCTCTTAAAAGATCGATTCGTTTTATTTCTTCGATTCTATCAAAACCTTCATAAGTCATGAGATCTTCCAATTGTTCAAGATCTTTCTTAGGAACTTTACTCAAGCAATAGGGCTGATGGTTTGTAGTATCTATCCAAATTTTTATGTCATGCTCATCCAAATCATAAAACTTGCAATATGCCTTGTTTTCTCCGCCGTCATAGTTTATATCCAACAACAAGCCACGTCTCATGTTTTTGACTATTTTATTTGCTTTTTTCAAGTATCGAATGTATTTTGAAGTGTGAGACTCCCTTTGAATGCTCTCTAGATGAATTTCGCCTTCTTTTAGCCCAAAATTTAAATCTCCTAATTTAAAATACTCTTTTTTTAGCAAATCCTTTACTTTTTGAACTTCTTCTCCTTTCTTTTCTAATTCTTGAGTTTTTTCAGGTTCTTTTGGTTTTATTTTTTTAGCAACTGCCTTGCTTTTTTGGTCTTTACTCAATTGAGGCTTTTTATGCGCCTCTTTCTTCGATTCCCCGATATAGGCAAAAAGTGATTTTTGTTTTTCATTTTCAGATTTGTTTTTCTTACTTTTTTTAGAGGTTGGCAATTTATCGTACGATTTTTTTTATTTTTATCTAATATTATATAAGAAGAATTAGAATATTAATAAAATATCATCCCCTTACTATTTCTTTAATTGTAAAATATAATTAAAACCTAAATTTTACTTGATATTTTGCAAAAATTAAAATTAAAACATATTTTAATAAAAATTTTAAATAGAATTTTATTAAAGTTTGAGTTATTTTGTGCCAGTCGTCATCTTAATATCTTCTATTAACATGAATGGTGCAAATATGGAATTATTCCCTGGACTGAGCCAAGTAACTACTTGTTTTAGTTTTTTACCTAATGCCACTGTATTATTTAGCAAGTGATAATGATCAGAATTAATTCTTAACTCTTTAACGGGTTCTAAAGTTTTTCCCTTATTTTTTATCAAGAACATGCCGTCTTTTGGTAAAGAAGATAAAATTCCAGGTGGTGCATAAGATTGATAACGCGTGTACCAAGTGGACGTGATTAAAAGTGTTGGTTTTTCTGAGATTTCCATCAATTCTTCTAATGAATAATCTCCTTTGGAAAACACGGTGTTTGTTGGCTTTGGCATGGTTATGCCAGCATTACCAGTTGATTTTTCTCCTTTTTTTGCCAAAGAAGTATTTGTATAGAAAGCTTTTATTTTTCCTTTATCAATTAATAATGTCCTATTAGTCGGAACCAATTCATCATCAAAAGGGGCGGTTCTAAGTCCTTGAGGGATTGTACCATCATCCCAAACAGAAATGCATTCACTGGCAATTTGATCTCCTACTTTCTTACCCACGAGCCAAGCTAATCCCATTTTGTGGACATAAGAATTCATTGCAATTGCTGGAGTTGGTGCCTGGAGTTCTGTGGCCACTTTTGGATAAATTATTATGTTATATGTTCCAGGAACGCCTTTCTTACTTCCTGTAGAAGCCCTAGCGATTTCGCCGGCTTCTTTTCCAGCTTCAATGGTATTAAATCCTTTATTCAAATGAGTGGAACAAGAGA
>CAZIEC010000074.1:0-1328 GCA_964538145.1 uncultured archaeon | reverse complement strand
TTTATTCAAATGAGTGGAACAAGAGATGGCTTCTCCTGTTGCATGCAGATCTCTTGCAAAAGCTCTTATTCTAAAATTAAGGTTTGTCCTAATATATTCACCGCTTAATCCAGTACTGGAAGTCAATAAGAATTTAGTGCTCCCAAAAAAAAATGTTCCAGCAACTCTTTCTGTTCCTTGAGAAAGAGCTTCTTCAATTGCGAGATGTGTTAAATCAATAGCTTTTTCTCCAAGATTTTCGACCTTATTATCGTAAATATTCTCTTGAATGGCTGAATTGTATGAAAATGGACCAAAGGGTAATTTTTTATAGTTTAGGTTTAATTTTGAAGCCTTTAATTTTTTAACACATTCATTTAAATTTTTCTCAATTCTTTCTTTCCTTAAATCAACCAAAGATATTTCAAGAGTCCTCCTTTTAATTGCAAGGAACAACTCTAATTTTAATTCTTGCCAACTTTTATTGATGTCAATTTGATTTTGTGAAAATCTAATTTGATTTTCTTCTCTAGCAATACCCTTCACAACCCAATCGTCGAATAAAGAATCTAATAGGGGGCAAATCTCGTCAATAATCTCATTAACTTTTAATATTAATATTTCTTTCAATTTGGAACACCTCAACCTAATCTAACTTTTCTTAATCTTACATAAGGACTACCCGTCCAAACAGGACATCCTTGCCCAGGTTCAGATTTTCCACAAAATGCTCCTTGCCAATCTAAAGTGTCAACCTTACCTTGTGCATCAATGCTAGAAAATAATCCAATAGAACTGATTTCTAAAACTGGTTTTTGTACCAAGGTTTTCGTGATTTCCCCGTTTTCAATGAGAAAAGCTTCTTGTCCAACATATTTGGATTGTAATCTCTTATCATCAATATTCCATTCAGTAAAAGAATTCATCAGAATGCCTAATTTAACATCTTCAACCATTTCTTCTAAAGAATAATCGCCTGGAGCAAAAAATGTATTAGCCATACGAATGATTGGTTCTCGATCGAAAAAAACTGCCCTTGCTGATGCATTACTTTTTGTATTGAATAAAGGAGCAGTTTCTCTATTGTGTAGCATCTCATTGAAATAACCATCCTTAATTAATTCTCTTTTGCGAGCTTTAACTCCCTCATCATCATATAAATAAAACCCGTAGGATTTAGGAATCGTGGGATCATCACACACGTTAACACAATCGTTTCCTATTTTGAATCCAATTTCGTGTTCTCTCAGGTATGATTCTCCGGCTTGAGCCCCTTCTCTTCCAATGATCCTATCTGCTTCGTGAGGATGCCCACAATTTTCGTGAGCAATTATTCCGCCTACTTCTGG
>CAZIEC010000073.1:10412-11823 GCA_964538145.1 uncultured archaeon | reverse complement strand
TCCAAAACGATAAACATGTTTTTTTGGAGGCCATTCAATTTTGAAATTTAATTTTCTAACAGTTTCGGTAACATTAATCCCCACAGCTTCCATTGAATATCTAATTTTATCCGGATAACGGCAAGGTTGCCCTTCATCATAAGTACATTTTTTTCCTTCTTTTTCACACAATCTACAATGTCCATCCCATAAAATAAAAACATTATCATTATTGCTTTCAATATTATTTATAAATTTGAAAATTTCTTCTTCCATCAAATCTCTCATTATTTCTTTTCTATAAAAATAACTTATTATTTTTTCTTCAGTCCAATTTGGTTTCTCACGCTTAATTTTATCAACATGATCCTTTAAATCAAATTCGTGATAAATTAAATAAAATTTATCATAATGTTGGAGTTTATCTCTCATAAAAGGAGCTTCAGGGGGACAAGCCCATGAATGCCCATAATTTGGACATTTAAATTTATCAGACACGCACATGGTTTGAACTTTTTTATCAAATATTAGATCTTTATATTTTATTTCGATAAATGGCATGTGTATCACTAACCTTAAAATATTTGGGACAGAAACTTTTAGAACTTTTAGTTAATAAAGTATTTATTCTAAGAAAAGGATTATTTTTAATATAAATAATATCTGATTTTTGGGTGTAAAATATTTGAAATTATTCAAGGAAAAAAAAGATGAACTGCACGAGATTAATAATGAATTTATTCAAGAGACTATCAATTCAAATAAAATAATTCATGAAGTGATAGCCCAGTTCATTAAGGAGAAGCTATATCGAGAAAAATTGGATGAGGTTATTAAATTAGAACAAAAATGTGATAGGTTGAAAGAAAAGTACATACAAGTACTCTTTAAGAATAAGCGAGCATTGCCATTCCTAATTGAGGATAGATATCAAATCATAAATCGCTTAGACCAAATTAATGATAAATATGAATTTTTTGCAAGATTTTTGAAAGTTTTTCCATACGAACCATATAAGAGCATTAAGAATAAGTTCCTTGAATTCAATGAAGCTTGTAAGGAAACTGTTAAAAGCTTAATAGATTGTGCCATTTTAATTGAAGATAATTTCGAAGAAGCTTATAAAAAGACATTTGAAGTTGAAGCAGAAAGGAGGAATGCACGTCATTATAAGTTTGAACTACTCGATATCGTCTTTAAAGAAACTGATGATCCTTTCAAAAAGTATTTAACTACAAAATTGATAACATATCTCTATGATGTTGCTTCTTGGGCGGAAGAAACTTCTGATTTTTTGAGGGGTTTGATAATTAAATATCCAAGTAGATAAATTATTTGAGGTATGCATCAAAATGATATATTCGGGCATCATTCTAATCTTTATCATAATTTCTATAATAATAAGCTTTGGGATTGGCGCTAATGATGAAAC
>CAZIEC010000073.1:8640-10312 GCA_964538145.1 uncultured archaeon | reverse complement strand
TTCCTGTAAATTATTTCATTTAATTTCTTTTTTTTCTTATTTTAAAATGAATTATATTAAAAATTGAACTTTTAATCTTTATTTCTTAATATTTAAAAAAAATTTGAGTTTAAAATTGAAATCCGGATAAGATGAATAAAATTAATCGATCAAGGAAGGAATCTACTCCAGGAACAGGATAGACTAAAAAAAACATAATTTGTAGAAATACCCATAAGAACATAAAAATAAACGCAGCAATTAAACCGATCTTTCGAATTATTTTAACAAGATTAATTTGGTTATTAGCAACGAATTTCTTCCACTTGTAGCTTAACTTATATAACATTATTCCACCAGAAAGAGCAATAATTAAATTAACGGGAAAATACCAGGCGTAATTTAAGGGGTCAAAATCAAATATATAAAAGATATTTAAGAAGAAATGATAAATGATTGAGAAATAGAAAATTTGGAATAATAAAATGTGATATGTAGAATTACTTAGCAAAACAATAGCTTTTTTAAACCAATTTGGCAATTTCTTAGGAAAAATTGTCATTATAAACATCACGATAACTCCAGAGTAAGAAAATATTAAAAAATAATAGTCTCCTTCAATCCATTCGAAAGAAAGGTTGAGAAATCTTTTAAGTGCCATTGATAATAACCATGTTAAAAAAATTACCCATATCACTAAGTTTCGCTTAGATTTTATTTTATAATTGACCGAAAGCCACATTCCTATCGCTACTGCTGATAAAACATATAATAAATTACAGATGAAAAACATTTTAGTAACGTGCCAGTTATACGGCACGACTCCATAATATAAAACATAAGAAACTATCCTAAAAGAAATTTCAACCAAAAAGCATCCTATAAATGTTAAAATGGGATGTTTTTTAAAGAAATAATATAATAATGGAAATAGTAAGATTGTCCAAAAGATAACTGGCATAAACCACATTCCAGGACCCCAAAATGGAGTATATCCTATGAACATGTATTCAGGTTCATCATAGAAGAAAGTATGAATAGTGGGTATGGAATTTAGATTTATAAAGAAATATATTCCAGCATCTATTAAATATAAAAAGAGATATGGAATAACATATCTACGTAATTTTTTACTAAAATAATCAAAACTGTATAATTTTCTCAGAGTAATTGTTTCAAGGTTATTATTATCATTTAAATTTAATTTTCTATCAAAAGATTTCACCATATTAAGACCCATGATAATTAGAAATACTGGAATGCTTATTCTCTCCCAAAAAGTATTGTAATAATTACTTAAAAATGAGTGTGTGAATGAATGGTCGACTATAACTAGAATAATCATCCATCCTTTCAAGAAATCTATTGCGTAATTTCTTGACCATTTTTTATTGGTCTGATATAAATTGACATCTTTTTCTTTAATCAAAATTGTTTCGGATTTATCTTTCAAATAATTTATCACTATAAATTCAGTCAAAAGATTTTTTTGTTTAAAAAAGATGATAATATAAAGTAAAAATAATTAGATCTTAGAAAGCAATCCTTTTGAATGTTTCTGGAGATTTTTTATTATTTCCACTAAGGATTACTCTCTTTAAAAATGAATCTGAAAGATCAATTACACTATCTTTTAGAATGATACAATCTTCGATCTTCATGTTTTCTCCGAGTCTTACATTATCAAAAATAA
>CAZIEC010000073.1:4611-8540 GCA_964538145.1 uncultured archaeon | reverse complement strand
GCACTCGTAAGTATAACTTGAATTTTTGGGTTAAATCTTCTTGCATCTTCAATCATTTTGTCGATATTAGTACCTAATCGTTCTAATAAATCAATTTTATTTATGACGGCGATATCCGACATTTTAAATAGCATTGGGTGTTTTTCAATTACCCACTCCCCTTCTGTTATTGATACAACCGTGATCCGCATGTCCGTGCCTAATATGAAATCTGATGGACAAATTAAATTTCCAACATTTTCTATGAAAATAACGTCATAATCTTCGAGATTTTTATTTTTAATAATTTGGTATATATGATAGGCATTTAAAGCACATTCTCTTCCAGTATTTATTTGAATTGTTTCTGAACCTTTTTCTTCAATCCTTTTAGCATCTATTCTGGTTGTAATATCACCACAAATAACTAGGATTTTATATTTTGAAGAGATCTTCTCAATAATTTTCTCCAAAATAAGAGTTTTGCCAGCTCCTATTGCTCCAACAATGTCAAAGGATTTTATTTTATTTTTCAATAAATTTTCGTGGATTTTGTTTGCAAGTTTTTCATTTTCCTTTTCAATGCCTTTCTTAGTTTCAACGACGACATCTCTAATCTCATCCCTAGCGAGATTAATGCTTTCTAATTCTTTAATTCTTGATACCAATTCTTTATCTTCTTTAGTCATTATTCAAAACCATTTCAATATATTGTAAATCATACAATATTATTATGATTGAATTAAAAAAGGTACTTTAATCTTTCCAAATATTTTCTGTATTACAAGGAACTGGAATATCTTTCATCGTTAACAATCCTGGCTTGGCATCAATCACTCGTGGAATCAAATTAACAACCATAGCTGCCGTTCCTAAGTCTCCATGAACGCCTCCAATTATTTTTTGATGAATTGAAGGCACACCATCAATTACCACACTATCATATTCCTCATGTTCGCCAGCATAAGCTATGAAATCAAGGATGATAATTTCTTTTCCATTCAGATATGTAATAGCCTTGCTTTTTAAGCCGCAAACATCTCCTTTTCTAACCTTGACACCATAAGAAGTAGTAAAGTCCTTGTTTGTTAAAATTGGCTCTGGTGGAAATTCAATAACTTCATCATAATTTAAGCCTAAAGCATTTATTATCATGTACATTGATTCTTTTAATCCAACATGACCAGTAATTTCTTTATTAGATATCTTATCTTGGAATTCTTCTGGAGATAAACCAGTACCGATTTTTCTCTGAAATGGTTCTCTTCTCTTGCTTGAATTCATTAAACGTTTAACTTTAATGGAATTAACTTTTTGACAAGGCGCTGTCAAAACAATGGGTAAAAGATCCATTAAATATCCTGGATTTATTCCAGTTCCAATAATTGTTTTTTCATATTTTTTAGCTAATTCATCCAATTCTTTAGATAACCTTTCATATTTAATATAAGGATAAGACAATTCCTCGCATATAGAGATTACATTGCAATTTGCATTTATTGCTTGCTTGATAATGGGAGCTACGTTTTTTAACGATGATGATGTTGCTATAAACACAACATCAATATTCTCCTTTTTAAGCAAGCCTTCCAAGTCTGAAAAAACATTCACACCACTTCCAAGCTCATTACCTAAAATCTCGTGTAAATTTTTACCTATAAATTCTGATCTAATCTCTACAACTCCTTTCAGATTAATATTTTGGCGATCTAACATCAAGTTCGCAATAATTTGGCCCATTGGGCCTAAGCCTACTTGAACAACCTCAAATGGTCTATTCATATTATTTTTCATGTTAAATTTTGAGACTAATAATATTATTAATGCTTTAAACTTAATTAATCATGAATTTAATCGTGAACTCCAATTAATTTAAGAAAAAGCTACTGGGCGAGCTATACTTTTCACAGTTTTTTCTATTTGATCGATATGTTCTTTTGCATGAGCCATTGATAAAGATCCTAATCCATGAAGACCAGAAATATTGCGATTAAATAAAGCCAAATGTAATAAAGCTTCTCTTTTTTTATCAGTGTTCAATACAATTTCTTTCACACTGGGATTTTCGATCCATTTTGATAATACATGCAACATGATGATAGATTTATAACCTGTAGCAATTATTGGAATTTTTTCAGATTTGAAATATTCATTAAGATTATTTAATAGAACTTGACCTGCTTTATTTATTCTTTCATATTCTTCTTTAGAATTCTTGAGAATTTCCAAGGTTTTTAAACCAGCAATCATGCTAATAGGATAACCTGAAAAAGTTCCGCCACCTATTAAAACTTGGTTTTTAGAATTTGGTGCAGATCTTTCGATTATATCTTCTCGTCCGCCAACAGCTCCGATTGGAAAGCCACCGCCTATGATTTTTCCCATTGTTGTTAAGTCAGGGTAAACCTTTATATCTTCTTGATATAATCCGTATAAAAACCTGTATCCCGTAATTACCTCATCAAAAATGAGGATGATATCTCTACTTTCTGTTTCCTCACGCAATCTTTTTAAAAATTCTGTACTTGCTGGGAAGCCTCCACCGCCTCCTAATACAGGCTCTAAAATCACGGCAGCCATCTCTTTTCCGTTCTTTTTAATGATTTCAAAAATTTTTTCATCATTTATTTCAAAGAAAGTAACTTTCGCATCTTTTGCCTTTATTAAACCTGGAGGGACGAAATTTTCATCAAAATTACCTACGCAATAGTATAAGGTATCATTTGCACCATGCCAACCTAATTTTGCTTTAGCTACCAGTCTTTTTTTAGTATAAGCTCGGGCCAACCTAATTGCATACATTGTAGACTCCGTACCACTCGTACAAAATCGAATTTTTTCAATGCTTTTGTTATCCTTTATAATCGTGTTCACTAATTCAACTTGATATCGTGTATTTGTTCCAAAATGCCAACCTTGTTCGATTGCTTCTTTAACTGATTCTTTAACTTGGGGGTGATTATGTCCTAAAATCATGGCAAAATGCCCATTCCAACAATCAATATATTTATTTTCATCTACATCAACTAAAAAAGGTCCATTAGCAGATTTAATGAAGAGTGGAATCCCTCCAATCAAATGTAAATCAAAAGTTCTAATAGTATGAGATATGCCGCCTGGCAATACTTCTTGAGCTTTTTCCCACAATTTTGCTGATTTTGGACGCAATTTCCTTGCTTTTTCTAATTCCTCTTCTAAAAACGAGCTGGTCATTTTCTTAAAATTAATTTTTTTAATTTTATAAATACAATTGCATGAAATATGCAAGAAGAATTATTCTATAAAAATAAGGTTTTTTAAACAAACTAAAAATTTACCACGAAAGGTATTTTATTCCTATGGAAGTATAAATCTTCTAAACTTTTTTCAAAAATCATATTATAATAAATCTGTTTTAACATTTCTAATGAAAGAGATTTAAGATTTTCATTAAAAGACCACGATAAATCATTATTTTCGCTCTTCTGACTTTTAATTTTTTCAATTAAGATTTTTTTACAATGAAACGGATTTAATTTAGAGAGAATTTCCATTAGATTAAAGTGAAAATTACCAGAGCATTTATTTAATACGTGCAATATTGGTTTTATTATTTTTTTCTTTGAATAATTGTTTATCATAATTTTTAATGCTGCAAATTTGATGTCAGGATTCATATCTGATATGAACAAATTTTCTATAAATAGAAAAATATCTTCTGAATTTTGATTAAATTCGTTCATTATTTCCAAACATTCAAGCCTAAAATCATCATCATCGCTGTTTTCTACTAATTCACAGAGGAGATTTAAAAAATATGCATTATCAATGCCACAATTTTTATAAACCTTAATTAAATCCAATAAGATTTGATCCATATTTCTATTAATTAATTCAATTTAATAATAAATTTAATTTTATATTCCTATATTTTAA
The DNA here is from genome assembly GCA_964538145.1 of uncultured archaeon. Taxonomy (GTDB): domain Archaea; phylum Asgardarchaeota; class Lokiarchaeia; order Sigyniarchaeales; family SOKP01; genus SOKP01. Next base: position 4,646 of record CAZIEC010000073.1, on the reverse strand, counting down.
ATGTTAGTGCATTTTAACTTAAATAATATTTAATT
>CAZIEC010000073.1:2043-4511 GCA_964538145.1 uncultured archaeon | reverse complement strand
AGGATTAAAGGATCAATTCCAATTAATGAAAAGACCAAGATAACAGAGATAAAAACCATTATTATAATATAGAGCGCTAATTTAAGAGATGGTTTTTGTAAAAGTGAGAAAACCTTTCCTTTATAAAGAAGATATAATGGTTTGAAGTGTTTTTTATATTTTATCTCTAAATAAATTCCATAAACAAGGTATATTACTGTAAAAATAAAATCTATTAATAAAAATATTATATGTGCATCGAATACGACCAAAATAAAAAAAGTAATTGAACCGGCTATAAATATACAAAATGAAATGATTAATGGAATCAAAATTGATTTGATTTTCTGTTTTAATACAGGATCAATGGGTTCTTGAGCCTTAGGTTCTTTAAATGCTTTTGGGGTACTAAAAATGCGATGTAATTTTTCCATATCATCTTCAGGAACATCTTCAAATTTGTCGTCAAATTTTTTCTCGTTATTCATTCTAAATTAAATTTTATCTACAAATTTAATTAAAATTTATTGTTTTTAATAAAGAAATTATTATAATGGCATACCAATTAATCTAATCTAGCTCCACAATTAGGACAGATAGAGGCATTTCTTACGGTTTCTCCACAGATATTGCAAAGTTTGATGGAGCCCTTTTTAGGAGGAGGTTTTAACGAGGTTATTGATAAAGTTTCTTTTGAAATTCTCTTACTTTCGCGCTCTTCTATAACTTCTAAAGTTTTTGAAACTTCATTTACAACAGCTTCCTTGGAAGTAGGTGATTTAATAATAATTTTTGGACCAAAATATCCACTTGGGATTACTCTTTGAATACCATTTTCTTCTATGATCTCTTTTTCAGGTGAAATTTTTTCTGTTAGCCCTTCTAAATGTTGTTCAACACCTGTACTTGATTCCACGCTTTCACTCTCAATTTCTTGACCTTGTAATTGTTCTTTAGAAATGGCTTCTTTTTCTATCTCCGGGGCAAATTCTTCTTGATATATCATCGACACGAAATCTTCATCCAATTTTAGTAATGTATCACATTTAATGCATCGAAAAATATGTTTTAAGCCAATGTTATTGTTAATTGCATACTTGGCAGCACAACAAGAATGATATTTAGCACCACAATTATAACACTTGTGTATGATATCAGCGTGAGTTTCACAAATAGGACAAATTTCTTTATTACATATACCACAAATTTCCTCATCTTCTGGATCTAAGGATATGAGTTCTGCAGCTAATCTTTCATAGAATAGTTTATCTTCTTCTTTTATTTCTTCCTCTGAATCAGGAGCTACTAGAACTTCTTCCGTTTTACTTTGAACCAATGAAAGCAAGATGTTAAGAAATGTTTTTGGATCATTGCAATAAAATACACCTCCTCTTGTTTCAGAAGTGATTACTTTAAGTTTAACTTCATCGGAATAAAATTTTTCAGTTCCAAACCTGATGACATCAATGAATATGTTAAAATGCTTAGCTTTTATGATTAAATCATACAACGCATCTTGATAATCCCTATCTAACTCACTGGGAGTATCTGATAATACTATTATGCGGTAAGCTTTATTTTCTCCCTTACTTGCTTTAAAAAGGTGCGCTAAAATTTCAAATAATCCTTTTTCAAAATAGCTTTTCGATTTTTCTCTGTTATCCCAATATTTATCAATAACTGCTGTTATCGTTTCTATATTTGGGCTATTATAGATGTTGATGAGTTTTTCACTCTCTTGAAACATTATGATTCCATAAGATATATTAGCATGATATTTTGATTTCTCTTTGGAAAACGTGTTAAAGAGTTTAATCAAATTTTTCTTTTTAATGAAATTAGATATTAAATCAATGTAAAACACAAATTCTTCGCTGCTAAATGGAGATTTACGGAACATCTTTTCACCGAACTTTAAAAGAATTCTTATACAATCAAAAATATTCTTATTAATTTAATAAGATAATTTCTTTTTATTTTTATCTGATTGAAAAAAAATAAGACTTGAGAAATTTTTGCTTCTAATGATCGCTTTAAATTGAAAATAAACTTCAATTATCCAAACATGCTCCACAAATAGGACACATTTTTCGAGATTGCGTCATTTTTATGGGGTTTCCACATTCGGGGCATATAATTACTTTTATTTCCTTCTTTTCTTGCTGATTTTTAAGGTTTTTAGGTCTCCAAACTTTTAATTCTTCTTTTCCAGAAGTTGAGTTTGTTAACCCTATTTTTGATTCTTTTTTAGTTTGATCTTTAATTAAATTATTTTTTTTACCAAGATTTACTTTCTCATATACAATTTGGTCGCCTATTTTTTTAACAACAAAGAACTTACCAAAATAACCTCCTATTCGAACTATCTTTGTTGCTTCTTCATCAGCGTTTACAATTGTATCCTTAATTTCTTGTTTTTCATCCAGTTCCACCGATTTAAATTCTTTTTCAGTTTCATTTTGGATTTCTAATTGAATTTTTTCATTAAC
>CAZIEC010000073.1:0-1943 GCA_964538145.1 uncultured archaeon | reverse complement strand
TTTAGCTAATTTGGAATAGAAAAGGTAATCTTCCTTTCTGATTTCAAGCTTTAAAGGTTGATCACTGAAATAATTTACTAATTGCTTTGTTTTAACTAATTTTTCCATCACTTTCTCGAATTCCTTTTTATCATGAACATAGAAAATGCTACCTTGAGTTTCGCTAGCTAATAGATTCAATTTCACGTCATCCTTGAAAAACCTCATGTTTTTAGGAGAAATGCGAATTATATCAATAAAAGTCGGGAAGTATTTTATTTTTGAAACAAGTTCTAACAGAGCATCAACATAATCTTCGGAAAGATCGCTAGGAGTATCTGATATAATAATTACTCTATTATTTTTAGATTTTTTACGAATGGTATCAGCTATGTGTGAAGATATATAAAATAAACCATTTTCAAAATAAGATGCCTTTTGGGACCGATTCTCCCAATTTTCTGAAATTGTATTTAATAATTTCTCACAATTATTTTCATCATTCACAAAAATAGGCGTACCATCTTCTAAAAAGAGGAGTAATGTATAAGCAGAATTTGGATTTACTTGATTCTTTTCTTTAATATAATTTTCAATAATTTTAACTATATCTTTTTTTCTTAAATAATTTTTAGTTAAATCTAAATAAAAGTAAATATCCTCTCGCAATACCACACCACTCGAAACCCTATTATTCTTTATTAATAAAAAAAAATTATGCTTTAAATTTTTTTAGAAAAAGAAGAATTTTCAAATATGAAAAAACATCTAACAAAATTTAAGGTTAGCTTGATTATTATATATATTCATTCAAAAATTCGAAAATTAATAGGAAGGTTATCAAGTTTCAGGTCATGATCATGGAAGAATTTCTAAAGAAATTAAAGATTGAAGAAGAGGACATAAAATTTTATCTTAAATTCCTGGGAAAAAGACCAGTTACTAAAAAAGAAATGCTAAGCATTATTGAAGATGAAACAATTGAAGATATTGAAAGACATCTAAATAATTTAATTAATTTAAGATTGTTTATAGAAATTTCTCCATCGAGTTCAGGTTTAATTTCTTATTATTTAGCCATCCCTCCAATTGCATCAATAATAGACTATTTTAAAAATATAAGACATAGCAGTTATGTCATAAAAGATAAATTTCGGACACTTATTCAAGATTCTATAAATAAAGTTTTTTCTTCGAGTGATAATCTAAAATTGAATTCAATATTGGATGAATCACTCGAATTGAAGAATGATATTGAAGAAGAATCAATCATTCAAAATAAAGAATTAGAAGATGTCTTAGAAAATTTAAACATTTTGCATTCTATCTTAGATGATTTAAATGGATATACTCAATCAATAAAAGGGATCATCCAAAAAAAGTTTGCAGAATTAATAAAATATATTGCTACCTTAAGAATGGAGATTATTACCAAAATTGAAGCTTTAGAATTAAAGAAATATAAAGAAATTGTTATCAAGACCATTAAAGATGTATTTAAAGAGAATTTTGAAGAAATGCTCGAAGATTTTGTATCAGATTCGTATAATTTAATTGAAATCGAATTAAATTCTTCAACCAAAGAAATTAATGAAAAGATTGATACTGCAATTAGCTATGGAAACGATTTTAAAGCTTCATTATCAAGCATAATAAATGGTTTCAAATCCAAAACGGATAAAATCATAAAAATGATTCAAGAAAAAAATGTTCAGATCCAACCACAATTAGATCTCCTAAAGGAACAAATTTTAGAAAAAATGGAGTTAATTAATAGTGATTCAATTGACTCTATCATTGCATTAAATAATCCTGTATCAAAAATTTTAAGAAATATCTTGGATTCAAACTTTTTTGAAGAATTGGAGAAAAGAAAAGACATATGGGAGATTAATAGTGTAATTAATCTTCAAGAAATCTTATTAAACATGTTAATCAATGCTCAAGAGAGATTATTGTTCATG
>CAZIEC010000072.1:5959-11991 GCA_964538145.1 uncultured archaeon | reverse complement strand
TCCTAAAAATAAATTATTTTAATTTTCTACTTAAAGCACCATGCACGTGCTTTAAATCTAAAATCTTTTTGAAATTTTGAAAAGAAGGGTTCATTCTTCCATTAAAATTACTTATATAAGATTCATATTTGTTGTAAAAATTCAATAATAAATCATGCAAGATTTTTCTCTCTAAAATTAAATTTGTTTTGTTAGTTATGGCTATTAGTGAAAGCCTACCCTTTCGATCATATAAAATCCTGGTTTTCTTGAAATTAATTTCTCTAATCTCTTCCTCATCGTCATCGATATTAATTTCTTTTATAAACATGTTTAGAGCACTAAGGAAACCACCTATTAAATCATCCTTAGACTCATCATCATTCAGCAACTTGTATTTCTTACACAACAATAAAGTGCCGGTTACATTATCTAAAAAGTATATTGCTTTAAACCTAAAATCACTACTTAATTCATTTGAATAATAATGTGAATGAGATTTCTTGATATAGTTAATGCCATGCTCCTTTCTGATCATTTGAGATGAACACATCCATTTTTCAATGTATTATTAAATAAATTTTAAAATTTTTACAATGAAATATAAAAATAATTTATTTTTAAAATGCGAATAACATCATGATGATATGGATCTTCTTGGTTCTCTCAAAAATAAAAACTTAAAAAAACTAAAAACTAACTATTTATTATATTCATTTTTAATATTTTTCTAACACATTAACATCCAATAAGAGCCTGATATTAATGGTTTCCGATAATAGTAATTTAAAAAATAAAAACAAGATTTCTACTGGTTTAATTATATCAAGAGAACAACTTGAAAAATCTTTTTTTCCAAGTGAAGTGATACAAGAGATTGCTAATCTCCCATTCTATTTATTTATATTCATTTCCCGGGAAGATATTGTAAAAGTTAGCTGTTTTCCAACGAAAACTAATGTAATAAAGAAAATTCTTTTAAAATTAGAAGAATTCTCCCCCGAAATTGTTAATGGCATTTCTAAAATCATGAATCAACTAAATTTAAGCGAAGACATATTGCATACTACTGGTATTTGTTATGAATTGGAAAATTGCTTTTATGAAACATATGTAATGGGTGAAAAAATTGTTTCAGGAAAATTAAACGAAGATTTAATAAAAAATGAATTTTTAGCAATTCCAAAAGTAAATGATGTTTCTATTGAAGATGTACCAACTAAAAAATAAAAGTATAATTCAATATCTTCAAAAAAGTAATCAGAAATTTAAGAATAGGATTCCTTATAATGGTTAACATCTTTATTAATTTACTCATTCTCTATTTTTATAGAATCTAAGGCCCTCCAAGCTTTCCAAAAAATTAACCACAATATTAAAAATATAAATCCAGTAGTAACGAAAGTATATGCACCTATAAAAAGATCTTTAAAGATACTGAAAGGAATTCCAGCAATTGCAAATCCAGACAAGTATCCATACGTCCAATATCTATTTTTTAACCCAATAATAATTGCTGGAATTATGGTTGTGAAAATTATCGATAAATACGCCATTATCTCAATAGAAGAAGGAGCATCTAAAATAAAGCTCATGTTTAACCAAGATATTATTAATCCAATAATTAAAAATATAATAGTAAATAAATCAAATCTCAATTCTGAGCTTTCATTTATCTTTTTCTCATTATTCATGACAAAGATCAACTCTCTTAGATTAACTTATTATTAAAATTTAAATTTAATTTAAAAGATTTCTTTATCTTATAACTTAATACGATTTTTATAATTTAAATAAAAAATAAGCAAATATTTAGAAATTATTTTAAATAAGTATAAGTATATATATAATTTAAGATAAAAATTATGAAAAAATTTTTTATAAAATTAAAATAGAAAGGACCAAGATCATAATTAAATCAAATCAATTATTAAGAGAAATTATAAAGAAATTAAAAATAAAGCGTGATTATAAAAATGATTCCTGCCACTACCTGGATTTTTGTCTTTTGGTAAAGTGCGTTGATGCGCACTTTTTTTTCGCCCTCCTCCCCCTTTATACATATTTTTTGACCTTGTATTGAGGTCTTGGTGGCAGGAATCGCCCTTTCTTTCTATAAATTTTCTTTAGTGAAAGAGATTTTTTATTCTAAATTTTTTACTATCAAAAATTTAAATACTGTTATTTTAAGTTACCCGATAATATAAGTTTTCAAATTATAACAAAATATTAAAAAAAGGTTTAAATTGAAACTTGCGTCTAATTTTAAATTCCTTTAAGTTCTGACTGGATATATAAAAAACTTTTGCTTTTTATAATATTGATAATATTAATAATAATCTTGAAAGCTTTAAATTTGAAAGAATTTTATTTAGTTAAATATATTTTTAAATAAACAATATTTTTATAGCTGATTCATATGACTGAAGAAATTTTAAAGCGTACGACAAGTATTTGTCCAGAATGCATGAAACCCATTCCTGCCGAAATTTATGTCGATCCCGAAACGAATTGGGTAATGATGAGAAAAGAATGCAAGGAACATGGAAAATTTAAAGATAAAATATCTACTGATCCAGAAGAATATAAATGGAGTCAAACTTTTACTGATGAAATTGGTTCGACTGTAAATAACAGCACGAAACCAGAATATGTTTCATCTGGAATCAAGAAAACCGAAAAAGGTTGCCCTTATGACTGTGGTTTGTGTGAAAATCACAAGAGTGCTCCAAATATTTGCTTAATTGACATTACTAATAGATGTAACCTTGCTTGTCCAATTTGTTTTGCTAATGCTAGTGCTAAAGGTTATGTAGTAGAGCCTACATTTGAGCAAATCGTCCAAATAATGGAACATTTTAGATCAATGAAACCGGTACCCGCTGTATTGTTACAGCTTTCTGGCGGTGAACCTACAGTTAGGGATGACTTGCCAGAAATCATTAAAAAGGGTAAAGAATTAGGATTTACAGAGGTAATGGTTACCACCAATGGTGTCCGATTTGGAAAATCCATTGATTTCTTGCAAAAATGTAAGGATGCTGGAATGGACGCCATTTATCTCCAATTTGATGCTACTGATGATCCAGAAACTTGGAAAAAAATTAGAGGTGTGAATCTATGGCCTCTCAAAAAAAGAGTAATTGAAAACTGCAGGAAAATTGGATTCTATGGAGTAATGTTAGTGCCAGTCATCGCTAAAGGTGTAAATGATCATCAAGTAGGTCCTATCATGGATTATGCTAAAGATAATGCAGATGTTGTTTCTGGAATAGTTTTCCAACCAGTTGCACTCTGTGGCCGAATTAGTTTCGAAGAATTGATGGATTTAAGATATACTACAGCTGACTTGAAGAAAGCCATTAATAAACACACGAATAATTCCATTACAAAGTTTTACCCGATTGCCACAACTGCGAAAATGACAAGGTTATTAGCTTGGTTTGATGACATGCCTGAATTTGGAATGACAAGTCACCAAGATTGTGGTTTCGCTACAATCTGCGTGATTAATGATAAAAATGAATGGGAGCCAATAGAGAACTATTTTGATGTTGAAGGCCTCATTCGTTGGTCAAATAAAGTTTTTGATATGGTACAAAAACAAGAAGTTCCAAAACCTACTAGCTTTTTAAAAGGAATTAATTTAGAAGATTTTGGAGCTCTTCCAAGCACTATAGGAAAATTCATTGACGATATAACTAATTTAGGCTATCGTCAAATGATGAAAGCATATTATTTTGCTGGAGCAATGCGTTATATTAAGAACCCAGCAAAAATAGTCACGAGTAATACTTTTAAAGCTTTTGCCAGATTAGTAATGGCTCCTAATTTAACTTCAGCTGCCAAGTTTCTACATAGCAAAAACTTAATGGTTAGCAGCATGCACTTCCAAGATGCCTATAATTTTGATTTAGATCGAGTATGCCGTTGTTTAGTTCATTATGGAGTTATTGATCCAGAAGATCCATCAAGAGTACTTGAAGTGCCATTCTGTGCAATGAATACACTTCATAGAGAACGCTTAGAGCAAGCTAATGCAATTAAAGGGCTCCAAGCGAAGAAACCTGAAGTAATTCAAGCAGAAATTGAAGAAGTTTTAGAAAGCGTTAAAGAATAAATTATTTTATTTTTATTTTTTAATTTTAATATAAATTTCACTATTTTCTTTATCTTAATCATTTTTCTTTAAATCATAATTTAATGAAAGAGTTATACTACTTATAATTCCGAGTTTCAGAGAATATTTTAATTATCTTTCCATTATATTTATTTAATCTTATTAATGCTAAACATTCTAAACATTTAAAAAATAACTTGGAAAATTCAATTTTTATGGGAAGATTTTTTTACCTTTAAGTTGATAATTAAATTAAATACTTGTAAATAAGAAGTTAAGGTGAATATAAAACGGTAAATAGCTCTTTTGGGAAAATATTGGAAGTTGATTTGGAAAAAAACTCATTTATTGAGAAAAAAATAGAAAAGAACATGATTAAAAAATTTCTTGGAGGAGTGGGGTTTGGAATTGAATACTTGATGAGAGAAAAGGCTCATGAAGTAGAACCCTTTAGTGAAAAAAATCCTCTTGTTCTAATGACAGGATTATTAACAGGCACGACTTATCCTTGTTCAGCATTTTATTCAGTTTCATCTAAATCTCCTTTAACTTCCATTATTGGAGAGGGTGTTTCTGGGGGCTATTTCGGCCCAGAATTAAGACCAATATTTAATGGGATAATATTTAAAAATAAGTCAGGAGAACCAGTATATTTGATTATTGAAGATGAGCATTATGAATTAAAAGATGCCTCTGAAATTTGGGGAATGGATACGAAAAATACCATTAAAATGGTTCAATCCAAGTTAGGCAAGGAGTATAAAGTAGCTTGCATTGGGCCTTCAGGAGAAAACAAGATTCCTTTGGCGTGTATCATGAATGATCATGGAAGAGCTGTTGGAAGATCTGGAATGGGTGCGATAATGGGGTCTAAAAAATTAAAAGCAATAGCAGTAAAAAGCACGAAGAAGATTTCATATGAAAATGAATCAAAGTTTAAAGAAATAACACGAGATTTGATGAAGAAATTAAAGAATTCCAACCCAGCACTCACGCTTAGACAAATAGGAACAAATGCAATTGAATATTTTGAAATGTTCGCAGATGTACCACACCAAAATTGGAGCGAAATGGGTAAGTGGAAAGGTGTTAATGACATTACTGGAGCAGTAGTGCGAGAGAAGATGCTTGTCAGGTTGAAACCTTGTTATTTATGTCCGTTTAGTTGTGGGCGGGAGGTAGAAATAAAAGAAGATCCTTATAAAATTGAAAATGCTGCGGGACCGGAATACGAAACTGTAGCTGCATTTGGTTCGATGTGCTTGAATTCTAATATTGAATCAATTGCCTATATTAATGATTATTGCAATAAAATGGGCGTGGATACAATCTCAACTGGAAGTCTTGTAGCATTCGCCATTGATTGTTATGAACGTGGAATCTTGAGCGAAGAGGACATAGGATTCTCGCTAAGTTGGGGAGATCATGAAAGTATTGTTAAATTAACAAAATTAATATGTGAAAGGAAAGGAATAGGGGAAATTTTAAGTTTAGGGACCAGAAAAGCAGCAGAAATAATTGGAAAAAACGCTGAAGAGCTTACAGTTGAAATTAAAGGATTAGATGTTCCAATGCATGAACCACGAGCGAATTTTCCACTTGGTTTGCAATATGCAACGGCAAATCGAGGAGCTTGTCATTTGCGAGGTTTTGGTACCGATATTTATGGTGGTTTTTCAAATTTAGGTAAAGCAATCGGAATTCGAGAAGAAGTTCCCATTAAATTTCGTACTATCGACGATCCTAAATTTGCGAGAGATATTGCAATAAGTCAGAACTTATCTGAAGTGAATAATTCTTTAGGGATTTGCAGGCAAACAATATCATCAGGGTCTTTAGCAATTGAGAATATTTTTGATTTATTGATCGAATCAATATATTGTTTAACCGGAATTTCTTTCACTTTAGATGAAATACTTCAAATTGGTGAAAG
>CAZIEC010000072.1:0-5859 GCA_964538145.1 uncultured archaeon | reverse complement strand
CTACCATCGGTAATTAAGGCAACCTTATCTAAATAATTCAACATCATTAAATTTGCAGTGAACGCTAAGAGTTCAGGCATGCCAGGAGCTCCTTTTGGTCCTTCATATCTAATAATCACGACCGAACCATTTGGAATCCTTTTAAGAGATAAAGCCTTTAATGCTTCTTGTTCAGAATCAAAACAGATTGCTGGGCCTTTAAAATATAACATCTCTTTATCCTTAATTGCAGATTGCTTGATAACAGCCCCTTCAGGTGCCAAGTTTCCTTTCAATATTACAGTACCTCCTTCAGGATAAATTGGATTGTTCAATGGTCGTATTACATCATCATCATGTACTGTTATTCTTCTTATAACTTTTTTTAAAGGTTTTCCCAACACAGTCATGCAATCCAAATTAAGATGTTCTTTTAATCGAAATAATACGGCAGGAATTCCACCTGCCTTATACAAGTCAACTATTCCATGCCTTCCAGATGGATATATGTTTGCAATAGTTGGAATTTTTTGACTATATTCATTGAATATCTCTAAATCAAAATCAAGATTTAGTTCTCTTGCGATAGCTGGCAGGTGTAAGGTGCTATTAGTTGATCCACCTATTGCTAAATCAACCATTACAGCATTTTCTAATGCTTCTATTGTCATTATCTTAGATGGTGTTAATTGTTGTTGTAATAGTGTCATGATTTGTCTTCCAGATTCTTTTGCTATCAGATATTTCATCCTTGAAACTGCAGGCGCGGTTGAAGCATTTGGCAAAGTCATTCCCATTGCTTCCATTAGACATTGTATTGTGTTAGCAGTTCCCATTATTTCACAAGCTCCATGAGTTGCACAAGTTATACAGCTCACTTTTTGATTAAAATCATCATATAATTCTTGATCAATTCCCTCAAAATTCGGAGAAAACCGAATTTCATACATGTTGGGACCACCAGGAACACAGATCGTGGGGAGATCTAACCTTGCAGCCGCCATCAAGATTGCAGGGTTAATTTTATCGCAACTTGATAAAGTAACAATAGCATCTAAACTGTGTGCTTCTACCATTAGTTCTATGGAATCGGCTATAGTTTCTCTCTGGGGTAAAATATACCGCATTCCTTCATTTCCATTTGCCCATCCATCACAAGGAGCAATTGTATTAAATTCAAGTGGGATTCCACCTTTTTCGATTATTCCATGCTTAACTGCCTCTGCCAATACATTTAAGTGTTTATGTCCTGGATTTATTTCATTCCAAGTATTTACTACACCAATAAATGGCTTTCTACGGATTTCTTTTTCATCAATTCCAATACCTTTAATTATGCCTGTTGTAACATAATTAAATACGGTATTTTTTATGTGTTCAAAGATTCTATCACTTCTTTTCTTTAAGTTAATCTTCTCATTATTAACCATTTTGTTCAACCTTGTAGATTTGTAAAAAAATTTATTTATTCAAATTTTTTTAAGGTTAAATACGATTATTAAATATAATTTTTATTTCAATAAAATACATTCAATATTTTCTTTAATTGGTGAGAACAATATTAATAATTTTATTTAGGTGAGGATGATGGATGTTAAAAAGTTAGAAATAATATTAAATGAATACTCAAAATTATACACGTGCGCAGTTTCAGATGCTATTGATGAGCTTGGTTTGGAACCTGGTTTTATAGATCCAGGAATAAGACCAATCTGGCCTGGGGCAAGGATGGTGGGATTAGCTGGAACGATGAAAATGGTATTATCTGATGAGCCTTTAGACAGGAATATTTTAGCGCGCCTTGTTAAATTCATAAGGAAAACGCCAAAATTTCCAATAATGTGCGTTAATATGTCTAACCAAATGATTGCTGCTGGATTAGGACAGAGTACAAGCAGGATATTACAACAATTAGGATTTAGAGGGGGACTGGTTGATGGTCCAGTTAGAGATATTGCTCAAGTCACTAGCTTGAAATTTCCATTATTTGCAAGAGGTATTATTTGCAGTTCGATACGGGGTAGAATGGTTATAGACATGGAATCGGTTATGAAACCAATAGAATGCGGGGGAAGGTTAATCGTACCAGGAGATTTAATATTTGGGGATATTAATGGGGTTGTTGTCGTTAAAGCAAATAAAATAGAAGCTGTACTTGAAAAAGCTAAAGAAATCATATCAACTGATAGATGGTGGTTTGAACAACTTGAAAAAGGGAGAGAACCAGCAGACATTGAAAAGGAAAAACCCCTTCCATGATTTGTTCAATATATTTTAGAATACATCTTTTCAAAATAAATCCATATTTTTAAATTTATGAATGATTAATAAGAAAAAATAAACACTAATAAAAAAATAACATTCAATTTTGAATTTTAAAATAATGTATGATAATAAGTTATTAGTAAAATCTGAAGATATTGATGCATTAGACAATATCATCAAAATTATTGAAAATTTTAGTAAAAAAATATTAATTAGAAATTGGAAAACTCAAATTGAAAAAATTTGGAGCCTTTATTCCAAATTAAAATCATCTAAAAATAAGAATGAAAAATTTATTGAAAATTATTTCAAAAAAATTATAAATCGTCTTCACTCGATATTAAAGCGAGAAGTTAAAAATAATATTTATTACATCGTTGGAGGACATGGCGGCATCATTATAAATGATACGGGGTATTGTGAATTTGATTTCCCAGGATTTGCTTTGGATAAATTATTAGAAAAATTAAAATTTGCCGCACAAAATCAATTTCCATATAATATAGAAATTGCTACTTGTTGCATGGAATGGCTCTCCCAAAAATATCCAGAAAAATTTGAAGAATTAATGAACTTATTCCAGAAAGGAAAATTTGAAATAATAAATTCTACTTATTCCCAACCATATCTTTCACTAATAGGCAATGAATCAAACATTAAACAATTTGAACTTGGAAAAAATGTATTAGAAAAATTAAAAATAGATGTGAGCATATATTATTGTTCAGAAGCATCCTTACATCCTCAAATTCCTCAAATTCTTAAAAATTTTGACATTAATTATGGATCCCTAAGAACTCGTTTAATGGGCGCTTGTCCCTCAGCAATTTCACCTTGTATTAAATGGAAGGGATTGGATGGGACAACAATTAAGACTTTAACAGACCAGCCAGGTATATTTAATGGAGAATTCTGGCATGGTGGTTTTTATTTAGAAATTCCAAATTTACTATTTCAAGCAACAGCTCGCCCATTCTTGAATAATGTAGTTTTCTCATCTTTAGAAGATTTTATAATGCCATTGCCACTTGAAAAAGAAGTTTGGAGGATTTCAAAATATTCAAGTATTTTTGGAGAATTTTTCTTATGTTCCGATTTATGTGATACTCTTGAAGAAAATGGAGAATTCCAGTATAAGAGAGATGAATTTTTATTAGCCGATTATGTATTCCTACCTTCTAAACTATTTTTATTCAATAAAAAAGCAGAATATTCCATTTTAACAGCAGAATTTATAAATTATGTTTTGGGAATTTTTGATCAGAAATCTTGCGATAATTTTTTAGCAAAGCAATGGAAGGAGTTATTAATAACTCAAGCACATGATTGTTATGCCGTGCCTTTTTTAAGACCCGGTGATTATTCAAGTTACCAAGAAATAAAGGAAATAGAAAAATTAAATTATCAATCTACTATTCTCAATAAGAAGCAAACGATACTTGAATTAAGTTGCTCAATTTTAGAAAAAATCATGAAAAAGAATGATGAATTCATTAATAATGCGCTGAAAAAATTGTTTAAAATCCTTGTCAGACCAATTAAACAAGTAAGTAATAATGAAATCACAACAATATTAATTATCAATCCCACTCCATATTATAGAAGAGATATTATCTCTATTAATCTTGAAAGAAAAAATAATAGTTCCAAATTTCTTTTAGGAAAACGAGCTAGTTACAAAGCTATTCATTTAGGTTCTACATTAAAATCAATGGTAGAAATCCCTGGCTTTAGTTATGAAACGTTCATGTTGACAGAAAATGAACCAGATAATTTAGTAGAATTTGAAGATTTTTATTATAAATTTGAAATTAATCAAGAAAATGATGGATTAAACGTTTATTTCAAGAATAGTTTAATTTATACTCTTCAATTTTATTCCAAATCTAAATGTAAGTTAGAAATCATAGAACAGATGGAAAATGAGATTGAGAGTACATTAAAAATTAAAGGTACAACCTTGACGAAGAATTTTGATTTGACACTCATTCAATTCAGAAATGTAAAAAGGATTGAATTTTTCTTAAATTCTATCAACTTGAGTGAGATTTCATTTGTCCCATCATTCAATCCTGAAAAAATATTAATTAATTACCCTTTTGGAATTGAAGAAACCAATCGAAAAAAAATTCAAGCTTTAGATTACTTAATTCTGAAAGGAAATGATATTTCTATAATGTATTTGCAAAGAAATAGTCAACGGTTCAAAATAAACAAGGAAAGTAATGTTTTTAAAAATTTACTTGGCACAAGTGGTCAATATGAATTTTCAATTTTAATTTTAGAAAATGATAATGAGGATTTCATTAATTCGGAGATTGCTAAATATAATCTTAAATTAATCTCTTATGTTAATAAATCTAATTTTATGAACGAATTAAATAGTGAAGCGTTCATTTCAATAGATCCTCCAATTGAAGTCATAAACATATGGAGGAGAGGGACGGAAAGTTATATGAGGATCTTTAATTCTACAGGAAAAAAAATTGCGATTTCTATTAAGGGGAAACAAGTTAAAGAAGAATTAAAAAAAGTAGATTTCAACTATAATGTGATATCATCATTAAACTCTAATAAAATAGAGATTTTACCATGGGAAATAATCACTATTAAGTTATAATCTTTTCTTAATAAGAGTAATCTTTTAAATCTAAATGCAAAGGTCATTAAAGTTAAATTTTAACAAGTTCTTGATTTCATGAAATAGTTTGTATTAACCACATGCATAAGTTATGAAAAATAAAACCTTAAAAAGTTCTAACCTACTTCTATTAATAACAGTGAGAAAAATATTTAGTTTAAATAATGCAATTTTTTTTAAAATAAAATGTTCATGAATGTTTTTCAATGGTAAATGAATCAAAATTAATAGGAGAGTATAGGGGAAAGGTTCATAATAAAGTTTTAATCGCTTTACTTCAGTCATATTTAGATGTTCTTGATCATGATGGCTTAAAATCCATTTTAAGAGAGGCAGAATTACTTGAGTTAAAAAATTTAGATGACATCAATCCTAACTCCCACATGGATTTTTTCTTTTTTAAAAAATTAATTGCAGCTCAGAATTGCCTTCTCTACGAATCTAACAAGGTATTATATGAAATTGGTAAAAAATTTTCATTTTATCTTTTCCCATATGGAAAAAAATTTGAAGAAATAATAGAAGAAATTAATCAACTAATTGAAACGGACTGGAATATAAAAATCATTAAATCTAAACCTAAAAAATTCATTATTAGCATAAATAAATGCATATTTTGCTCTGAAATAGGAGTACCCTGTGATTTAATCATTGGGTTCTTGGTATCATCTCTCGAGAAGACCATCCCACCAAAAACTAAAGTAGTTTATGCGAGTTCAAAAAAAAATATTAATGATCCTGATCATAATACATTTATTTTGACTCTTAAAATAGAAAAATCATGATACTAACTGTACAATTTATATTTGTTAATGTTGTTAAAAAAATTAAATAAAAAATAAATTAAATTTCAGTTGAAAAAAAAAATTTTAATTATCAATAGACTTGATTAAAATTATTCAATTAGTGATTAACTCTCTAGAAAAAAGAATATTTATCCAATTAAGATAATCAAAATCAATAGATAAGTATTT
>CAZIEC010000071.1:8084-12062 GCA_964538145.1 uncultured archaeon | reverse complement strand
GATAAAAGCGTGTTTTCTTTATTAAATGAAATTTTTGGAGATTTTAATGATTTGAATTTTCCTGAAATTGGTCATTTTGGGAAATATTCGGCAAATTTTGAAAAAGAATTCTTAAAAATAATAGAAAGACATCCGATGAGACAAGATCAAATCATTCAAACTTTTAAGAATAATAATCTTTCTGAAACTGAAATTAAGAATAAATTAGACAAATTATATAGTGATGGTAAGATAAATAAGCTTGAATATAACGGCAAAATTTTCTGGAGATTAAATATTAAAAAGAATTAATAGAATCCGATTCTAATTTTTACTTTAAGCTTAAACTTTTAGAATTTTTTCATATTAAAAAGCAATCTTTTCTCGAACTTCATTAACCATGCTATCCCCTCTTTTATTAATGTAATTGAGAATATCTCTAAGTTCTTCATTGATCTCAATGCCATTAATTTCACATGAAATGTATAAGAGGGATAAAATTTCTCTAGCTAGCATGTGTATTGTTCTTGTTTCTCTTATTGGAATTCTAATACCTAAAACTTTTACATCTTCTCCTGTAATTTGATCCTTTTGCCGAATTAATAGTAAAAAATTATCTTTTTGGCCATGCCAATTTTTAACGACTAATCTAATTGAAAATAAATATTTTTTGGAAGGACTACTAAGACCAAAAATATCTTTTGAAAAAGAAAGTTCTTCAGAATTGTTTATGGCTTCTAATCCAAATGTTCTAGAAAACTTATTTGTACCTTTTATCTCATCTTTTAATTTTGTAATCTCTTCTGTTAATTGTTCTATTCTAAGAGATAACCTTTCAAATTTATCCAAAAATAGCTCTTTTTTTACTGAATCTTCACATTTATCCATATAATCGCCTTTTTATTACTTATTAAATTATTTGTTCAAGGATCTATTTATAAAACTAATTATTAAATGATTAATCTCTGTAAAACTAATGATTTTTTTTTGTTTGGAATAATTTTAAGTGCCAATTTTAGAAATTTAATCTTTTAAAATTTGATTTTTATAAAGTAAATAAATCCATATTTATATCTTGTTAGGATGATTCAAATTTTTTTAATTATGAAAAAATGGGGAATATTTCCATTAATTGGATAAAGAAAGATTTAAATAGATGTCATTAGACGATTTTATTATCTAATTTATGGGATATGTTTTGAAAAACTCAATCTTATTAAAAATAGGTTAAGGGTTCTAATATATTTTTTAAAAAAAATGTGCTACTCTAATCTTAATTCTAATACTAGTAATTATATCGCCTTCTATTGTTTTCACTGCTGCTCAATTAACCAAATCAGGAGTTTTGCTCCTTAAATATGGGAGTTATACACAAAAAATCCATTGGATGAACCTAATTAAGAAGAAAGAGATGATATTGCTGAAAAAAATTATCATTTCAGGAAGTCTTGGCAATTCCAACAATTCTCATGTTAATCTTCTACTTACTTGCTCAATTCATTGAACAAATGATGTTAACTGATGAACTTGGTTTAGATTAGCTTACTATTATAATTTCAGTTGTTTTGATAATATTAATTGGTTTTTTGACTTAAAAACATGAATAAAAACTAAGCATTAATCTTTTTTTTCACTTTCTTTAACTTTTTAAAGTATAGCTTAATTTTAAATTTTTAATTAAATTAAGTAATCAAAAAAATTTTTTAAATCTCAGAGTTATCTTCATCACTTTTAATTTCTTTTGGCTCATCTTGTTCTTTTTCTGGCATGGGTATTATTTCTTTGATGATAGCTTTTTTGCCAATTAATTTATCCACATCTTCATCAACTTCTTTAATGAATTCTTTTTCTTCTAAAATGTATCTTCGAATCTCATAAATTCCAGACGATATCAAAATCAGCAATAAAAATACTAAGACACCAATGTTTTTAAGTAAATTTACTGTCGCACTATCTAAAAATGAGATATAAGTCAAGCTTGGAAACCATATTTCTAGTTCTGTTAAGATATTATATGGAAAATTATGTATGAATTCGTAAGCAACTTTTGAAAAAACCAACCATAAAATTATTGTATCAATGAAAATCCTCTTAGATCTAATCAATCCTCTTTCTCTCAATTTTTCCCATAAGATACTTGCTTGCGAACCAATTAAAGTGCTAATTGAATATAATAAGATACTACAGTCAACTAAATATAAAATGATGTCAGATATGAGAGAAGAACTAGTACTTATTGAAGTATAGCTCCTGAAAGCCAAGAATAATTTTGCCAGTAGATAAAAAATGTAAAAAACAAGATAAATATTGAAAATACCAAGCCAAGCAATGAATATTTTTTTAACTAAATAAACAATTGTCACAATTGTAGCAGAAATGATAAGCGCTTCAATTATATACAAGATCAGGTTAGAATAATCTATTAGTGCGGACACATTTGTGCCTATGAGCCCACCTATTTCATAAGAGTATTTGACATATAAGTTTAATAATAATAAAGAAAGGGCAATTCCACCGAAAAATTCAAGAGATCTAAGCGTTTTTGAATGATTTTTTTTCTTTAGAGAATCATCTATTCTTCTGCTTGATAAATAAGCTCCATAAAAGATGAACCAAGAAGTTAGAAAGATGTATGATACCACTGATATTGCAAATACGATTATAAGCACGAACGATAGTAGCAACATTAAAGGGAGTGATAGAAAAAAATATAAAATAATCTTCCATGATGCTACATCCTTGACATCTTTTTTTGCAAACAAGCTAAATACTATCAAGAACATTAGAAATGAAAGAAATGGCAAGAAAACAAAAATTCCAATCCATCCCCAAGGATCAAACTGAAATATACCGATACCAACTAAAAGCCAAATCACGATTACAGAATATTTCCAATATTCCTTTGAAAATAATTTTTTGATGTTTTCAATTGATTGCATGGTACTTTATACTCTTTATTTATTCTCTTCATGAACACGTGTATTTAATTTATAATCGAGTAATTATTTTTAAGTTTAAGTGGAATTACATTTTATTTATGAATAGATATAAAAAACCCTACTCCTATATTTTTTTTAATATAATAAAATTCAAAATTTAAAGTGATGAATTATTTTACTTCAAACTGAATATTGGTCTTTAATAAGTAGTTTTTTTGATTGGGTTGCTAGTTCTGCGGGAGTCATGGTGTTTATTAGTGGTTTTATCGCTCTAACTTGGACAGGATATGAAAGAAAACGAAGAGGTTCTTTTTTTAAAAGAAAAGTAGAAGAAGAAAAGGAAAAAGGATTTGACATTACTAAATTCTTGAGATTTCTATCATATACAGGAATAATAGTTGGGATTCTCGATATTTGGGCAGGTGTTTCGGGTCTTATCCTAGACATACCTCCAAGCTTTAAATATGCCGCCTATACTGAAAATGGAGCTGACCATTTTACTTGCATTTTCTTAATTATCATTGGTATTGCAATGTTTTTTAAGCCAATCAATGACTTGCCATTATCCAGCATTTTAGGCCTCATAGCAGGTTCGGCGACTGCATTTATATTAGCTTTTCTTGTTCCTGACAATGTTGTTAAATTAATTGCTTACTGGATCAATCCAAAACTCCTCCTGGCAATCATTTTCATAATAGTTACAGCCATAGTGGCAATTACTGCTAAATTCTACATTGGAGCATTACAAGCAATATCGAAGTTTCTTTCTTGGCCACCAATTGCTATAATTGTAATGGTCTTTTGTTTCTTGCAAGGAATTTTATTATGGGGTATTGGGACAAGCATATTTGTAAATATATTTTAAAAATTTTCTATTTTTTTTCATTAAAAATCAAATAAAGTTTTTTGATTGTTGAATCTCTTTACTGGAAGTGAGAGGAGATTTTTTAAATGATTTGCAGTTTCAGGAGCAAAACCAGTAAAATGATTATTGACAATAATAAAAACCTCTTTAGTTTCTGATTGTTTTTTAATTTTTTCCAATTTTTTAAGCAAATGA
>CAZIEC010000071.1:4849-7984 GCA_964538145.1 uncultured archaeon | reverse complement strand
AAAAAAGAATTTCTATTAAAACACATTAATTCAAAAATTTTAAAATTTAGTATTATTTTATAAAAAAAGTCTAAAAAGACTTAAAGACATATTTTTTTATTTTTTACAGAAAAAAGATTTTTTAATATTTCGAGAATAAAGCGTGATGATTTCACATGACAATTGATTGGGAGAAAATTAAGGCTCGGCCAGATAAAGTTCAAAAGATAGAAGGGCGTCTTTTATTAGAACTAAAAGAGAGAATTGATCTTCTTGAAAGTGAATTATCAAATAAGGATTCTGAAATTATTAAACTTAATGAGAAAATAAAAGAATTATCGAGAAAATTGGCTGGAAGAGAAAAGAGCTTGACTCGAATGACTGAAAAATACAACAGAATCAAAAAGAATTTTGACGAAATTTCTGAGGGCAAATTAAATTTAGACATCGAACTAATCAAGTTAAAACCGCGATTGGATGAAGCAATGGATGAAATCGAAGAACTTAAAGAACAATTAGAAGAGAAAGAATTGAAACATAAAAAAAAAGTAAAAGAATTAGAAGCACGATATGGAGCAAAAATAGAAGAGTTAAAGCGAGAACTAGAATTTCAAGAGGAAAAATTTAAGGAAATTGACCATAAAGCTCAGTATAAAGAAAAATTAATTGAGCAATTGAAAAAAGATATTGAACATCGAGCTAAAGAAATCGCGAACTTGAAAGACCGAATTAATAAGGATCAAGATGATTTAGAGAAATTATTAAAGAAAAATAATGAATTGGAAGAAAAAATATCTAGAATAGAATCCAGTCCCTTGATCTTGGAAAAGATTAAAGAAGTCATGAAAGTTAAGGGATTCATTACTGATAAGGAACTGGATGATATTGAAAAAGAAATTATATAAGAATGGTTTTATATAATAGAATAATCAAAATTAAAATCCTTTAAAACTAGATTTAAATTAAAAAAATTATTAGATATATTTACTAATTATTGAAAAACCAATTAGCAAATTAATAAAGTGAGAGTAATGTCTATAGATTGGGTTCGTGCAGAAGAAAGACCAGAAAAGAAGCAATCAGTAGAAGGACGAATCTTGTTGGACATGAGAAATAAAATAAATGATCTAGAAAGCGAAGCGAAGCGCAAGGATGACACGATTAACAAATTGAAGAGCCAATTAGAACAAGAGAAGAAAAAATTAGCAGAAACAGAAAAGAATCTAAAAGATAAAAATGAAAAATTAGTTGCTGTTGAAAAAGAACTTGAAATAGTCAAAGCAAACTTGAACAAGGCAGAAAAGAAGGTAGAAGACCTTGATTCTGAAAACAAGAATCTAATTCAAAAATTAGGCGAAACTGAAAATAAATTAAATGAAGCAATAGAAAATAGTAATGAGAAAACGACTCAGATAAATAAATTGGAAGAAGAAATGAATAAGTTAAAAAGTGAACTTTATGAAAAACAAAAGCAATTAGATGAAACAAAAGAGGGTATGGCTAAAGAAATCTCAAGTAAGGAAACTGAATTAGAAAAAGTCAAGTCGGAAATGAATGATAAAATCTCTGACATTAACAAGCAACTAGATGAAAAACAACAAGAGTTGGATACTAAGCGCAAAGAAGTAGAAGATTTAAAGGAGGAACTTAAGCAGAAAACTGCTCTCGTGAATAAAGCAGAGATTTATAAACAAGTGATTCAAGAAATAAAGGATGTAATGCTACATAAGGGGTTCTTATCTGATAAAGAGTTGGACGATATACTGGAGAAGAATGAATTAGAAGAAGAACTTTGAAAATTTTTAAATTAATTATTACAATTATCTTTTTAAATATTTATTTTTTAATTCACGGTAAAATTTATTATTAAATTTAATAATTTATCCAATATTTAAGTTAATAAATTTGTTAATTTACAAGTAATAGAATGAGTTACGTTGTTTCAAGTATATAACATCGATGAATTTTATCAATTGCTCATAAAGATAATAATTTCATTTTTCTGTGGTTTTGTTATCGGAATAGAGCGAACTAGAGTTAGCGCTCAATATGGTGCAAGAGATCACATTTTTTTTGCCATGATTTCAACTTCTCTAATAATCTTATACGAGAATTTCTTTCATGTTTTAGAAGGTTTCATTTTAATTGTCATGTTCTTTGTTGGGATGATTCTATTACTCTTAATAGGAAGCGCTTATAGGTTATTTAGAGAAAAAGATCCTGGTTATACTTCTACAATATCCATGCTATTTGCAATAGTAATGGGTATAATAAGTTATTATAATTATTTATTAGCAATCGCTATTTCTGTAATTTTCTTAATAATTTTGTCAACGAAAAAGCAATTTAATAAAATTCGAAAGCTTAAGGATATTGAATGGACTGGAACGATTGAATTCATTTCGATCGTTGTGTTATTGTACATACTAATTCCCGATAGTGCTGAGTTTTTTGATATAAAATTAAAACCTATTATCATCGTATTCATAACCATTTTGGCAATCAAATATTTTAGTTATTTTTTAATCAAAAGTTCTTTAGAAAAAAATCTTTATTATATTTCTTTTTTAGGAGGATTTGCTCATAGTGAAGCAACGACCATAGAATTGGCTCAAGCAGGAGCATCATCATCTTCTATTTGGTTGCTTATTCAGACAATGCTCGTTAGGATGATCATTGTTTTAATGATTGCCCCTGAACTTTTATTTTACGCATTATATCCCATTATAGTGACTGCTTTTACTGGACTGGTTGGTTCTTTTTTAATTTTAAGGAAGAAAGAAACGAGATTAGAATTGGAGAAGGTAAAGAATCCATTATCCATTAAAAGTGCCTTGATATTTGCAGGTACTTATTTAATTGCTGTAGTGGTACCCATTATTCTCAGTTATGTAAATTATAACATTATTATATATTTTATTGCAGTTTTTTGCATAGGATTGCTTTCTGGAGGCGCATCATCCTTATTCGTGGCAACTGCGTTTGAAAAAAATTTAATAAACCCAGGAAATTCTCTCATCATGTTAACAATTGGCTTATCTGCCGCAATTTTAAATAAGATTTTTTATTCCACCAGATCTCTTAAGGAAGGAAGAAATAAAAGAACATATGCCTTACATCTAATCTTTTATATATCTATAACAATATTTCTATTAA
>CAZIEC010000071.1:0-4749 GCA_964538145.1 uncultured archaeon | reverse complement strand
AATTAGATGATGTTTGGAAGATTCCATGCTTGCAACCAGCATCTCGAGAATGGACTGGGTTTCCTACTCAAAAGCATCATGAATTACTCGAAAGAATCATAAGACTATGTAGTAATGAGAATGATTTAATTGCGGATTTTTTTGCTGGATCCGGAACAACCTTATTAGAAGCCCAAAAACTTAATAGGAGGTGGATTGGCTGCGATACATCGGAGATATCAATATACCTCACTTGTAGAAGGATTAAAAATTATCTTGAAGAAGTTAATTTGAATGGATTTAAAAAGATTCCTTTTGAAGTTTTTACAAAATTAAATGATAATAAGAAAAAAATTCTGAATTCTGGTTTTTTTAAAAAAGATATAAAAATAAGAAGGAATTGAATGTAGATTTTTCAACCTTCATGATATATAACATTCCAACCAAGGTACTTAAAGAGAGCTTCATATACAATGTCAGCTACTTCACTTAAACTAGCTGCAACATGATGTGCAAATCCTTCAAGACATAATGTCTTCAAAACTTCTTGTAAACCATTTATCTTAATAACCCCATATCCTCCAAAAGTTTCGAGTGGATCATCAGTATATTCTCCACTAACAATGAAAGCCTTTATATCACCGTATAAGTCATCGGTTTCAATTCTTAACAACGTGCATTTTCCAGGTTTAATTCTTCCTTGAATTGCTCCAAAAGTCACTTCTTCTCCTTTAAAATCGGATATGATCGGGTGTACTGTTAATTTTGTATCCTGAAAAAACGATTTTGGTAAATTACTGCAATGAAAAAGTACCATTTTATCGGGATCATCTCCATAATTATTGTTCCAGTCTAATATGGCAGAAGGTGTTCCAGAAGCCTCTTGTAATATGTACATACCAATTAATCCAGCGATATCTACCTCACATGCTGCAGGTATCAAATTTTCACTGAAAATGCTCATTACCGCACATGGTACTATGCCAAAATTATCTTGTATTGAAGGCCAACATTGAAATGCAAAACCATCCAACTCGTTTTCTTCAATCCATTCTTCGACCACAACACCCAATTTGGCTAATTTTATTAATCCTTCTTCCGGATAGGGAGCAATTGAAGTGTATGACTTGATATATTCGATTTTTTCTTTAACTTTAGGATCATCATCCTTTAATGAATTAATTTTGCCAAGAATTTCTGATAAATCTATGGGTTCAATTGAGATTCCATTAAATTCTAATATTTTTTCACTATATCTAACCGTATCGAAAGCGTTAGGTCTAGTTCCAATTTGCCCGAAACGAGCATTCTTTAATTTTTTGACTATTTTACATACTTTCTCGAATTTTTTTAAATCTTTCTTGAAAATTTCAGATTTTATCGGGCATACATGAAGCGTAGTCAAGGTAAAAGGAATACCATATTGATTCAAAACGTTACAAGCAGAGATTTTTCCACAGAAGGCATCTCTTCTGAATTGTCTTCCCATCTTATCAATTTCTTCCGAACAAGCTTGAACTAAAACTGGTACATCAAGATCAGCAAGTTTTAAAGTGTTAGCGATTCCTTTCTCGTCTGAAAAATTAGGCATTATAATAACTATACCAATAATTTTTTCACGGTTCTTTTTAAATAACTCTGCACATTTCTTTGCATCTTCGTAAGTTTCTACTACACCATATTTAGTATCATTTTCACCAAGTATCACGTATTCATATCCCAGTTCTTCCATCAGTTCTATTATCTCTTGCCTTCCTTCTTTAGCTAAAGAGTCTGGAAAAACATCTCGGTTTCCAACAATGATGCCAAAAACACTTTTTATTTCCCGTCTATTTTTCTTAATGAAAGACATAATATTCCTCAATCATTTTAATTTAAAAAATTTAATTTTATTGTAAGATTCTAACAAATATCAATATTAATGTTATCTTTAAGTAAAAAGAGATTTTTCTTTTTATCATGGTCATCAAATTAATTAAAGAAATGTTTTTTTCATTCATGAATTTTTGGAAAGAAAAGATCTTTAAAATCTCGATTTTTGTTCAAATTTCTTATTTATTATTGGCAATAATTTTATTCTTGCTATTTTTTACCGAAAAAAACGATTTCATAATTTTTTATCAATCTGCAAGAATATTTTTAACAGATATAAATAATTTATATGACCAGACAAAATATTTATGGGATTTTCGATATTTTCCCTTATCTACAATGTTTTTTTTACCATTTACTTTTCTTGATTTTAATACAGCATTCATTTGTTTCTCATTTTTAAATTTCTTCATCAATATTCTAATAATATTAATAATGGACCGCATTCTCGTAGTGTTAAATCCAAATATTAATAAAAAAAGAATGATAAAGTATTTTAGTTTTTATTTAATGGGAGTTCCAAATGTTCTGAATTATATATATGGTCAAATTAATCTTATCATTACTTTTTTTATGCTTTTATCGCTCTTGATTTTAATATCACGTGAAAAATATTTATTTCAATTTTTAGGTAGCATTATTTTAGGTATTAGCATCATAATAAAACCAACTAGCATCTTGTTAATTCCTTTTTTAATTTCGGTTAAAATTGCCAGAACGAAGCCCAAATTTAAATTTGATTTGATAAAAACAGTGATTAGATTTATTGGAGTAATTTTTCCTTTCTCATTAAATATTATTTTATTTCTTATTTATCCAAAATTATGGGAAGGTTTCCTAACAACCAATATCACGGGTACCAATCCTGTTGCCTTGAATTTTTCGTTCAGTTTAACGAAAATAATAATAAATTTTCTTTGGGTTCATGATATTCCTTTTAATCAATTAATAGTGCTTGTAACTATAACTCTCATTTTTATTATTATTGGTTTTATTTCTTACATGATCAGAAGATTAAATCAAAATAGTTTAATCTACGGATTTTTACTAGGCATGTTAATCATGTTAATAAGCTATTATGATTCTTGGGATCATCATCTCTTAAATATTACTCCTCTTTTAATTATTGTTATATTGTATTTGCCAGAAAAGGAAAAACTAAAAAATCTTTTTCAAAAAGGCTTTTATTTTTTCAATTTCTTCGATTTAGCTTTTGTAGGATTCTGGTATTTGACATATCCGCTATTTCCATATAATTTTATTCCTACTATTTTCTTGATTATCACTTTTTATGGAACCTGTAAATTATTAGTTGTTAAAGTTTGGAATGGTGATGAGGTGATGAGCCAATGATTATCAAGAAAAATATAATTATTGAATTTCTTTTAGTCATTTTGTTATTGTTTATTGCTTGTATTCCAGTCATCAAGGCTCAAGAATTTTATTGGGGTGTAAATGAAGGGGACGTATTAATTTGGTCTTGTTCCAAGTGTGATGATACACAATTAAAAAAGATATTTGGAAATGGTTGGAATTCATATGGTCTTTTTCAAAATCTTAGTTCAAACAAAAAAATGAAAATAGAAATAAAAGATCTTTTTTCAAGTAAAAATGATTTAAATATTAGTTTATCATTTTGGAGTTGGGATTATGGAAATGAATGGAACAAGAAAAAGTCTAATTTAAATTATTCTTATCCGAGATTAAATATTAGTATTGATGAGTTTTTTGATTTTTATTCGAGTTTACCCTATATACCTTTGATTTTTCCTATCCCGATTGAAGAATACATCACGTTTTTAAATTCTAACCCGAATTATGATGTAGATAATAGAGTTTTACCTACAATTAACATTCAATTAAAGATCAATAATTTTACTCAACCAATTTTTATTACAGCAATATTCAATGGAATGGGCGTATTGAGTTGGTATAAGCTCTATCTTACAAATAATAATGTTTTAATAGACATAACTTTAGAACAAGTACCTGTAGTTTCAATATTATCAACTACAAGCTTATTAGTAGGGTTTTCTATAGTAATCTTCATATATTTACGCAAGAAATATTGGAGGATTGAATGATTTGGGAGATATTAATGGTCGTGTTAAATTATTGGCACTAAATAAAATGTTAAAATTGATGAAAAAAGCATGGAATTATAAAACCTTTAGAATAGGAGTCATCATTAATGCCATTTACTTAATCATTTCAATAGTCTTAACGCTAACTTCATTTCGCAATTTTAATGATTTCCAAGTTTATTATAAAGTTGGAGAAGTTTTCATTAATAACATTAATGATTTATACAATAAATCAAATTATTATTGGCCTTTTAGATATTTTCCTCTCTCTGCCTTATTTTTCGTGCCCTTCTATTTTTTAGGTTTCGATCTTGGGTTCATAGCTTTTAATTTTGTAAATTTCATTTTAAATTTTTTAATTATTTACTTGATATATAAAATAGTGAGTCTAAAATTACGCCATAATTTACCCAAAAAATTAAACTTTCTTGTTTTATACATTACTTTTTTTCTTTTTGGTTTACCTCAGATTTTTAATTACATGCTCGGACAAGTCAATCTTTATGTTACTTTTTTTGTTTTATCAGCTTTATACTTGTTTTTAAAGAGAGCTGAAATTAAGTGGCAATTTTTAGCAAGCGTTATATTAGGATTGAGTGTTTTAATTAAACCTATAACTCTATTTTTATTTCCTTTCTTAATTATAATTTGGTATTCACGTTTCGAACATAAATTTTACTTTAAGTTCAAGCTGAGTGTGATAAGACTAATAGGAGCAATTATACCATTATTTTTAAATCTAATAGTATTTATAATGAATCCAATTTTACTCGAAGGTTTTATTAAAGTTAATTTAACAGGAGAAGAAACTATT
>CAZIEC010000070.1:4525-12224 GCA_964538145.1 uncultured archaeon | reverse complement strand
CTTTGTTGAAGTTTTATTGTAATCCACCATTTCAAAACTTTCTTGAAATTTTTTAGCCCATTTATCAGTAATCATATTAGAATTTTTCCAAATCGCATTTAATACTATTAATATCTCAGATAAGATCTTAATCTTGTCTATTATATTAATTATATCCATTGTTCACTATTTAAAAAAATAATTCGTCATCAATTTATTCTAAAAATACATTCATATTTCAATCAAGAATACAATATTTTTATTCAACTTATTATATACAACGAATTAATTAATTTAGCATGGAAGGTTAATCATTTTTTAGAATGTAACTTCAAGATATATTGATAAACAATTTAAAATTGAATGCTAAATTATTTAATTCGTTATAAATAATAAAATTAACAAGGAAAATATTAAAATATATGTGTTTTTTGTCTTTAAATTATATAAACAAACAAGAAAATTTTTTCATTTTATTCATCTCTTTTGATTATATAATTTGAAAGTTTTAATCGTTTGATCTATATTTAAAGAAGGCTCTATATAGTGATATATATTTTATAGATGGAGTATATATTAATCATAGAAATGATACATATATATGGAACCTAGAATGAATATAAGACGTGTTCAAAAAACAGGTGGCTCATCTTATATAATTAGCCTTCCTAAAGAATGGATAGAAAGACATAATATCAAAGCAAAAGATGCTATTGGAATTCTTTCTCAACCCGATGGAAATTTATTGATTACACCAAATACCAATTCTCAAGAATTCATTAAAGAGAAAACTATTGATGTAGATGACATTGATAATACTAACTTTTTATTCCGTTTACTTATTGGAGCTTATATTATGGGATATAAAATCATTAAAATTAAAACTAGTAAAGTTAATTTTGAAATCGGTATTAGAGAATGTATAGAAAGGTTTATAAGTATGGCCATAGGCCTTGAGATAATAGAAGAGACAAATCAATACTTTTTCATCAAAGATTTACTCAACCCCAAAGAAATGCCTTTTGAAAAGACCATTAAAAGAATGTATATTTTAGTTCAATCCATGCATGAAGACGCTGTTAAAGCTCTAGAAACTGGAAATAAAAGTTTAGCATATAAAGTTATTAAAAGAGATGATCAGGTTGATAAACTTAATTGGTTAATAGAACGTCAATCTCATATAGTACTTAGGGATATCATTTTATGCCAAAAAATGAATATTACTTTAGAAGATGCTAGTAATTTTAAATTAACAAGTAAAATCTTGGAAAGAATAGGTGACCATGCTGTAAAAATAGCAAAAATTGTTCTAAAGATAAAATATAAAAAGATTGACAAACAAATATTAAAAAATATTACTGATGCAAGTAAACTCTCATTAAAGTTATTAACTATCAGTTTAGATGCATGGCTCCAAAAAAATATGAAGTTAGCAAATGAAAACATTGAATCTATTAATAAATTATTAGATTTTTGTGAAATAATTATAAATAAAACCGAAAATAATTATTATAATCTTGTAGAAATTGGTTATATTATTGAAAGTATCAAGAGAACAGGGGAATATGCTGCAGATATATCAGAAATTATAATAAATAATTTAATTTAACTCTGTATTTCCAATGCTTAACATAAAATTATGGCTGCTTCTATCCATATTTTCAAATTATTTTCTTAGACACATTACCAGATTATCTTTTCTATATTTTTTAAATTTCAAAATGTATAATCAACTAATAAATTCTCTATATTATGTTGGAATCATATAGAATTTTGAATATCAAATAAATTTTCGATTATTATCCGGGTAATCTGATTTAAAAATTTTTAATTATCCTAATGAATATTAATGATATTTATTCGCTTCAAAACTCATCATTGATTATGGAATCCCAAAATATCGAGAGCAATAATATTGAGTAAAATACCATCACGTATAAAATAATCTTTTATACTTATTCAGCGGATAATGATTTCACGAACATCAATTTCAATAAAATCTCCTATTTCTTCTCATCAAAAATAAATTTTATTACTCTTATTTTTGGCAGTCATTAAATTAAAAATATATAAAGACAATATATGTAATACTACAAGCTTTCTGTTTTGAATATTTAATAATCATCTTTATGAGCTTTATTTTTTCTATTCAAGATATCTATTTTTTTACATCGTCTATATTCTTTTCCTTTTAATAACACGCAATCTGCTAATGTTCCAGTTATAACTTATTAGATACTTTTTCCACTTCACATTCTTTCTAATTTAAGTTAAATTTTCTAATTTAAGAAATTTCTAATTTCATTTTATCCCCCTTAATTTTATTTGAGAAAAGAATGATTTTTATTAGAAATAAAATAGTTTATTATTATGATTAATCCATTTTATGAAAAATTGGCAAGATTAGCAGTAAATCATGCTGTAGGAGTAAAGAAAGGAGATCGGGTTCTGATTATAGGAGGAAACATTGCTAAAGACCTATTTCTTGCGATTCAAAAAGAAGTATTAATAGCAGGAGGACATCCTTTATTACATGTTAACATAGAAGGCGAAGAAGAGATACTTTATAAACATGCTTCTGATGAGCAACTAGAATATTTCGATGATGTATTCTTAAAAATTATTAGAGAATTTGACTGCATGATAAATATCTTTTCTGATTATAACTGCAAAAAATTAAGTACTGTTCACCCCGAAAAAATAGGAAAAGTTCAAAAATCTCCAAATAGAAGGGAGTTTAATAAGATTTTTGCTGAAAGAGCTGCTAAAAAAGAACTTAGATGGACGCTCATTCCCTTTCCATGCAATGCTTTTGCTCAAGAAGCAGGAATGGACCTTTTTTCATATACTGAATTTGTAGAAAAAGCTTTATTACTCGATAAAGAAGATCCAATAAAAGAATGGAAGAACTTTGAAGAAAAACAAGAAAAAATCGTAGATTATTTAAATAAAGTCAAAGAAATTCAAGTGATTGGAGAAGATACCGATTTAAAATTATCAGTAGAAGGAAGATCTTGGATAAATTGTTGTGGACACGAAAATCTACCAGATGGGGAAGTTTTTACCGGTCCAGTTGAAAATTCTGTTAATGGAAAAATTCGGTTTACTTACCCAGGAATTTATATGGGAAAAGAAATAGAAAATATTTACTTAGAATTTAAGGATGGTAAAGTAGTTCACGCTTCTGCTGAAAAGGGTGAAGATCTATTAAATGAAATCCTTAAAATTGAAAATGCGGATACTATAGGAGAATTTGCTATTGGAACGAATTATGGAATTACAAAATTTACAAAAAACATGCTTTTTGATGAAAAAATTGGTGGTACCCTTCATTGTGCTTTAGGTTTAGGTTTTCCTGAAACTGGTTCTAAAAACGTAAGTAGCATTCATTGGGACATATTAAAAGATATGAAAACGCCTGGCTCAAAAATCTTAGCAGATGGTAAAGTGATTTATGAAGAAGGACAGTGGAAAATATAAGATTTCTTTCAAAAAATTAATTTTTATTTTAATATTTATTTATCGTCCTAAATTTTTAATAAGAATATCTAAAAACCTATTAATATCCTCTTTTAAATTAAAATCGATACAGTATTTAATAGGCGCAGAATCAAATCGATTTTTTTCAAGAATGAAAATTTGACCCGGTAAATGAATCGTATCAATTTCTACATTAATTTTAATAAATTTAAATAATTCAGCTTCTATTAGGTAAATTGGGACAAGAGTATCAAAAGGATAAAATCCATTACTTTTATTAAATTTCCACAAATTTAACCAAAATCTTATGGGTTCCATGATATGATTTATAACAGGTGTATTAAAGGTCTTTAATTGTTCAAAATGTTCTTCTCTAAATACGACTTTACAACAAACATCTAACCCAAAACCTATTCTTGGGGTTTTTGTAGGTGTTTCTAACAAAATTTTAGCGGCGTTTGCATCAGAATAAAAATTAAATTCTGTTTTGTTGTAATCGTTTGATTGGAGGAAACGAAATTTCTCGCTAAAAGCGTCAATGGGGTAAAGAGTGCCTCCCATAAAAACTACTCGTTTTATATTATCTAAAAATTCTGAATCTAAATTTATTGCTGTAGATACATTTGTTAAAGGCCCTAATGCGATTATTGTGATTTCTTTTGGATGTTCTTTAACAAGGTCAATCATAAATTTAACAGCATCATTTTCTTTGCCAAATTCTCTTTTAGAACTTGCTCCTTTCAACACGGGAATATCTTCCCTTTTTTTAACTTTCAAATATTCTCTTGCTAGTTTATATCCAACATTTATCCTTGTATTACCTTTTACTATTGAAATGCCCTCTATGTGAAAAATTTCAGGATTATTTAGCATTAAGAAAATTGCTAGACCGTCATCAATATCGGCGCCAATTTTTCCTAATCCAGGATCTGTATCTACAATCACACGATATTCTTTTTCTTTCATCAATATCAATAAATTGTTTAATAAATAAAAAGATCTATTTTACATTTATGAAAAAAAATTATTTAAGTCATGGTATTGAAAATAAGAATACTTTAAATTAATTTTTTAATTTTCAAAATAAATGGACAGCACAACTGAAGATATTTATAAACCATCCATCTCAAAAATCAAGGGTAAGGCAAGAGTTCTACTATTTATCATAATGCTAACTGCTTTTTTTAGGAATTTAGGATTGAGTATTGTAAATATTGGCTTACCGAAATTTATAATAAGTTTATCTGGAACTTTAACAGCTTATGGATTAGTTATTGGAGCATTTTCAATAACTCAATCAATTTTTCAATTTCCTATCGCATCTTTTTCTGATAGATTTGGAAGGAAGAAAATATTGTTAATAGGAATTACGCTTTATATTATAGGAACATTTTTATGTTATTTTGCCCAAGATATTCCCCAACTCATTATTTTCAGAGCAATTCAAGGAGCTGGAGCATACACATCTATTTTACAAGCAATGATTGGTGATTTATTTAAGAAAGGGAGATATGGTAAAGGAATGGGTTTTTATTCTTTATCAATGAATTCGGGATATTTTGTTGGCATCGTGTTAGGGGGAGTTATATCAACATATTTAGGTTTTAGAAATATTTTCTCAGTGTCGGGATTGCTAGCATTAATTTCTGGAATTTTTATTTTATTTTTTTATAAGGAAAAAAGAATTCCAGTTTCTAATAATGATGTTTATAGTAATAATGGAACTAATAACACTAAAATTAATTTTTCTTCATTAAAGGATCTCTTAAAGAGAAGCCAATTTATTATCATTGTTTTACTAAATTGTATTAGATGGTTTTTATTCGGTGGGATTGTAGCATACTTAATTTGGATTTTGCAGATGCACTTCAATCTTGATGAGATGATTACAAGCTTCTTATTGCTATATATTGTATTCATCTATCTGTTTTTTGTAATTTTTTCAAGTAGATTTATTGATAAAAAAGGACCAAGAAAAATGATGCTCATTGGTCAATCTTTAGTACTAATTTTTGGCAGCACTTTCTTTTATATAGATTCTTCTAATAATTTAATATTATTCTTGATAATAATCTCCTTTATAGCTATGGGATTGGCTACCTATGATCCTTCTGGAAACACTTTATTATTAAATTTTATAGTAAAAATTGACCCGAATCTAAAAGGAACCGGGTTAGGATTTAATAATTCTATAGGTTTCTTTTTTAGCGCCTTGGGTTCAATTGCTATTTGTAGTGCCGGAGAAATATTTATTTTATTTCCATTTTACATAATTTTTATTTTAATTTTAATATCATTTATTATCGCATTAAAATTGATTAAGGGTAAGTGAAAAGAAAAAAAATTTTTTTTATTATTAAAAGAAAAACTTATTCTCCTTGGATTTGAACGTATATCTTCCGAGATCTAGGACCATCAAATTCAGCAAGCATTATTCCCTGCCATGTTCCTAACATTAATCTCCCATCATGGACTAAAATATCAACAGAATGACCTATTAATGAACATTTTACATGAGCATCTGAATTGCCCTCCATGTGTCTAAATGAATATCCCATACCTCCCGATTTAGGAACAAGTTTACCTAAAAAATTAATTATATCTTTCATAACAGCTGGATCTGCATTTTCGTTAATTGTTATTCCTGCTGTAGTATGTGGGACAAATATCCTGCATACCCCTTTATTGATACCTAATTTATTTACTACTTTGTGGATTTCATTTGAAATATCTAATAATACCTCTCTTGAAGGTGTTTTAATTCTTAACTCTTCAAATTTGATCATTTTATCTCAACCGAGAAAATAAATTAAATAAATTTTTAATTTTCATTCCTCTATTAATTATAACTTTTAATAGATTTTTAATTATTTATCCATTTTATCCTAAAATATTGGATTTATTAATAATATGAAGATGTCATTCCATAGGATACAAATCATAAATTTATCTGTTAAAAATTGTTTTTTAATCTTAAAATTTTAATTTATACTAATAATGCTTGAAAGGTTTAATAAATAAAATTTTTCCTTTTTACATGGTCAAGTAGTAAAACCATAAATTAAATTTTCGAAACTGAGTGGATATAATAAAATAAAGAGTATAATTGTTAAAAGTCCAAGATAAATTCTTGATTTAGTTAAAGGTTTAGTTGGGTTTGGGATAATATTTGAAATATTTTTACGATTAAGAGAATTGATACTTCCGATCAAGCTAAACCATACAAACCATAAAAACTCAAAATTTAAAATCAATAAAATAATCGCACCTATTAAGGTTCCAATTAATTTTGAATATGATTTAGGGAAAATTGCATGAAATATGTGTCCTCCATCAAGAAAAGATAATGGAATCAAATTTAAACCGGAGATTAAAAGCCCAATCCAGCCAGAAAAAGCTAAAGGATGTAATAATAATATTTTTTCTGGTAATAATATTCCTTGTATTTCTGAGAAAGTAGGTTGTTCAAAAATCATATTACGAAAAAACAGAAATAATAAGTTAAAATAGTTTAAATTTTCTTGTATTGATTTAGCTCCTTCTTGAAGAGTAATGTTGAAATAATCTGCTCTAAGTTGAATATAAGTAAGAGTATCTACTCTCATAGAAAATAATAACCCAATTAAAATTAAGATCACGGAAATTAAAATACCTAAAAGAATTCCCCCGAGAGCAATATCAAATTTTTGATTACGAGTTTGGGGATCATCTTTTATAGAAACAAATGCACCTAACATTCCAATTGGAGGAGGACCAGGAATTAAATAAGGTAATGATATTTTTAATCCATAATGCCTTCCTAAAAAATAATGTCCAAATTCATGAATTAAAATAATTAAAAACATTCCAATACAATAACTTAGAATCGAAAATAATGTTGACATCGATGGTGTACCAAAACCACCATAATAAGGTTCAATATATTGAATGTAAAGTAAAGCAGAAAGCACTATTGTAAAAAATGTAATTGAAAATAATGTACTCTGAATTATGAGCGTTTTTTTAGATGTTTTTTTATCACGATTAAACTGTTTTGCTATAAAAAAAATCCTGTAATACTTAATTCCGGGGAATAATTCAAGGTCATTTTCATATATTTCTTTATTATTCAATTCTTTGAATTTTGCTTGGAAACCAATTTTCTTCAAATTTTCTTGCAAGTTATTAAAAGTATCATCTTTAATAGTTTTATCAATTTTAATGATACAAAATGGTTCGAAAGAATAATTTTCTTCTTTAA
>CAZIEC010000070.1:0-4425 GCA_964538145.1 uncultured archaeon | reverse complement strand
GTTTTATCAATTTTAATGATACAAAATGGTTCGAAAGAATAATTTTCTTCTTTAAAAATTACTATTTGGTAATGATTACCTACAATTTGTCTAATTTTTTCAGAAATTTTTAAATCATTCTCGATCTTCATTAATCCCGCCAAAAAGCATTTAAATTAAGATTCTTGATATTTTTTTATAATATAATTGATTTTTTTAAAAATTTCATTCTCTTTTTTCATTAGTGGAATACTGATTATATCTTTTAGCAAGAAAGGAGAATTTAGCATTTCATTTTTCAAAAAAACGTTCACACTTGCCCTATTTCTTGATTCTTTCTTTTCTATAAATTTTATATTTTTATATGGAACAAAACAATAGACCTTGTTATATTTAATTAAAATTTTTTTATTACTAAATGCGAATATTGATTTCTTTAATAATATCTTACCAGTAAGGGACATTGAGCTAAAACAGCAAAAAATTAATGGGAATACAGAGATGATAATGATTATAATTATTACGAAAAAATAAGAAAAGTCAATTGTAGGTAAGTAAAACATTAGATAAAACATAATAATTGAATAAATCATAATAGAAATTATTAGAGCTACATTTTTTTTAAAAGAAATTTTTGGAACATGATAATATATAATTTCTTCGTCAGGATCCAAATAATTTTGAAAGTTTTGAAGTATATAATAAGGAATAGGTTGATTAATTAAATTGTAATCAGTACGTTCAATATAATATTCCTTTTTTTCATTTAAATTTTCTATTTCATTAAATCTCTTACCTAAATCATTGGTAACTAATTCTTCTAATGTTTTCCTGTCTAAAAGAAAACTATTTGATTTTTTCCATTTTAACACATGACAATAAATAAATTCATAAAGCTCAGTGAAATAATCAATTGGTCCAAAAGTTAGAACTTTTTCATCATTAATCGGATTAATTATTTGAAAACCATCAATAAAATTTGTCCATGATAGAATTTGCCTTGTTGGCTTCCCAACAATTATTGGTTTTAAAAATACATGTTCATTGAAATCCACGCTTGTTGATTTTCCATTATGCTTAACGGTAAGATTATTTTCATAAATTATTAATCTGGAATTTTCAGGTAAAATTCTCTCATTAATTTTTTTTATAGTTACAAGTAGTGATACAATGAATAATGGTCCATAAATTGTTGTAAAAATAAATCCAAACAATGTTAATATTTGAAAAATTAACAAATTCGTATTACTATCAAGATTGAATATAAGATCTCCTTGAAAATAAAAAAATAAGAAAAGTAATATTAATATAAAGATACTAGGAATGGAGATATAATTGGTTATTTTTAATCTTTTTAGCTTTTTAAGTATTTTATTATTTCTTTTCTTTGATAGTTCAATTGTTAGGGGTAAATGATAATTTTTTTTAGTTATTGATTCATCTAATCTTTCTTTTACATGACCATATTCGTAAATTATTGATTCAATTACATTTTGCAAATTCAATAAATTCTTCATATTTTTAACAATAATTGGTGATAATTTAGGTTCATTTGTGTATATCATAACATTACCCCTAAAATTATTCATGGAGCTTCTTTTTTTATACTTGAATGATATTGCTTTTATATCTCTTAGAAAAATAGAGTTAAAGGAATATAATCTTCCATAGCTATGAGAAATATATAATTTCACGTTAGAAAAACATAAGAAATTGTATGCTTTGAAAATTTTACTCTTTAAGATAAAAAAAAGACTAAAAAATAATATTAAAAACAAAAATGAAAAAGATAGTATCAAGAATTCATTAAGCATTAAAAGAGATATTTGAAGATTCAATAAACTAAAAATAAAAAATAAAGACATTCCTAATAAGACTGATAGAAAAACTATTTTGGTTATAAATTCTGCCTTCTTACCTTGTATGGAAAGATTACAATATAATAGCCTTTCATTATTAATAAAATTAGATTTTATTTGCTCTAACGAAGAATTTATGAATTTTTCAACACTTTTTTTCCTCTTTTTTCTAAGGTTTCTATTTTTCATTTACATATTTAAAATTTAATTTCTTACAAATTTGAAAAGAATTTGAATATTAAAATTTATATTAAATTTAAAAAATTAATCACTAAATTTTCCATGTTTTCCTTTTCCTTTAAGAAATTCTTTACTACCTAGTAAATATTCACCAGATTCTAAAGTTTTTAATCCTAATTTAAACTCATTTTTCATAGCATCTTCAAAGGGTAAGTCAAATTGTTGAAATGCTGAGATTCTATCATTTCTTAAGCATGTTTGGGGAAATTTTGCGATGTCATTCGCTAATTTTTCTGCTTCTTCTTTTGAAGTTCCTTTCTTTACAACCCTATTTGCCAATCCCCATTGATGAGCTTCTTGAGCAGTAATTGGCCGACCTGTTAATATCATATCCAGAGCTCTGCTTAGTCCAATTAAGCGAGGTAATCTAACTGTACCTCCATCAATTAAAGGTACGCCAAAACGCCTGCAGAACACCCCAAAAATGGCATCTTCTTCTACAACTCTTAAATCGCACCATAATGCTAATTCAAGACCACCTGCTACAGCATATCCTGCAACAGCAGCAATTACTGGTTTTGATAAGAACATTCTTGTTGGACCCATAGGCCCATCGCCATCTTCACTTATTCTATTTTGTCTTTCAAGACCTCTTGCAATTGCTTTTAAATCTGCACCAGCACAAAAAGTACCATTAGCACCCCATAGCACCGCAACTAATGCTTTTTCATCTGTCTCGAATTGTTTAAATGCATCTACCAATTTTTTTGCTGTTATTCCATCAACAGCATTTTTAGTCTCGGGATTATTAATTATTACAGTAAAAACTGGATATTTTCTTTCTATTAGAATTGCCATAAGCTTAATAGAATGTAATGATAATTAAATTTATTTTTGTATTAAATTCAATTACCTTACTTTAATTTTATTTACAACAATTAAACGTATTTTATAAGCAATTACGTGATTTCTTTCTGTGGTTATTCCAGCTTTAATAATGTTATTCGAAATCTTCCTTTTCTAAAAATATTTTCACTTTACTAAAGATAAAGTATTAGAAAATAAATTAAGATTAAAAGAATTTTCATAAGAGGATAGAATTGAATTCAGAACATACAAAGCATCATCTTGATGCTCATACCGAGGTTGACTATTTAATTGAAGTAATAAAGTAGTAATTTAAAAAAATTAAATTAAGATTTTAAAATAAATATATTTTAAAAATGAAAAGTTTAATTTTGCCTCAAATATTCATTCATTTCTACAAATGAACTCGTTCTAATAAGAGCTGCTTTAAGGAATTGGAAGCCAATATCATAAGTGGAGCCATCTCCCCCAATGTGAATGATATATGGAACTTCTCCCTTGAATTCTCCCTTGAATTTCATTATTTTATATGCTGTTGATATCCCATCAGCTACAGTAGCCCCAGATTCGAATAAATGATGTACCCATGGTACTCGCCAGGAGGTTACATAATCTTTAGAAGTTGAAACTTCTGAACAACTGGTGTTATTTACATAGATAATATTATTTCCTGCAACAGCCATAGCGGCTGTAGCTAATTGATTTAGAATCATTCCTGCTCCGCAGCCGGGACATAACCCATGGCCGGGTTGCAAGTGCTGTTGTGGAGTTAATGCTTTTCTATTCACTCGATATATATCAATAGGTTTTTCTGCACCGAATGTTTCTATTAATTGCTTTAATCGTTTATTTCTTTGTTCAGTCATTAAAATAATCTCGTCAATTTCTTTTTCCATGAATTTTGGTTTAAATAAATGCCTGAATCTCCCCATTGATTTTAAATATTCTACAAATTTTTCTTTATCAACTTCTAAACCCCTATAATATGAAAAAGTAGGAATACCATCTTTTACCCTAATGGTGAATAATGGCCAATAACCGCAATCCGTTGCCAATTTAGAGATTCTATTAGCATCTTCTGCACTATGGCGCCACCCACGCATACAGTCACTGTATGCTTGTATAAAACTTGATCCATTTGTCTTTAATGCCTCAACTACCTTGCCAATTAAATCATTTGGGTATGCGGGATTAACTGTTGCGAGAAAAAGTGATTTAGTCCCAAAAAAAGCAAAAGGAGTAACTAAATCTTGTTTTATTCCAATTTTTCCAGGAATTTTTTCTCCTCCAGGACCAGTGGTAGTAGAAGCGTGAGGCGGAGTACCTCCAGATTCTTGTATTCCAGTGTTCATGAAGGCTTCATTATCATAATTAAAGAATAGAACATTACACTTTTCTTTTCTCGCTAATAAATCATCTAATTTTATAACATTCCTTTCTTGTTTTGG
Source organism: uncultured archaeon (assembly GCA_964538145.1). Classification (GTDB taxonomy): domain Archaea; phylum Asgardarchaeota; class Lokiarchaeia; order Sigyniarchaeales; family SOKP01; genus SOKP01. The sequence continues at coordinate 92 of CAZIEC010000070.1, read as the reverse complement.
TTGAGCCATTTTTACAATTCCACCCCGTGTATTTTATTTTTGGTTTCTCTCACGCCGAGATACATGTATAATTTTCCTTTCATATCATTCAC
>CAZIEC010000069.1:0-12316 GCA_964538145.1 uncultured archaeon | reverse complement strand
AAAAATAAATAAAAAAATAAAAAAAATTCATTAAAATAAATTATTTCTTATAAGTTCCAAATTGTGGAAATTGCTTTAATTGAGATGAATTAAAAATTGGGCCTTCTTTACAGATTGCAATATCATTATTCTCTCCAACACAACAGGAACCGCATAATCCAACTCCGCATTTCATTTTCCTTTCTAAACTGACTTGAACCTCTATTCCATGTGAATCTGCTATTTCAAGGACCTTTTTCATCATGATTTCTGGTCCACACGTGATAATCAGGTCTATATTCTCATTTTTAATTATATCTTCAATTGTATCTGTAACAAAACATTTTTTTCCAAATGATCCGTCATCTGTAGTGCATAAAGTGTTAGGAATTTGTTCAATCAATCTATTTGCAAAAATAAGAGATGCTTTATCTTTAGCTCCAATTGATACAAATACATTCTTCTTGTTCTTTTTAAGTGGTTGAATTAATGAGGTTAATGCAGCAATTCCCATTCCACCTCCCACGATTAATATGTTATTGTAATCCTCATAATTGAAAGAATTCCCATATGGACCTCTAATGCCAATAAAATCTCCAACATTTAATTCAAATAATTTTGCGGTACCCTCTCCAATTTTTTCTACGGTAATTTCAATTAAATTATTATCAACATTCGATATTGACATTGGTAAGAAATCTATACCTGGCAACCACAAAATGACAAACATTCCTGGCTTATACGTTTGAGCAATTCTAGGATTTCTAATTATAAAACTTTTAATATGAGGTGAATGTTCAATTATATTTTCTATTATTGAGATATCTGTTTTTGCCCTAGTTATATCTAAAATTAACTCTTCCTTATCAGGCTCTAATTGTTTTTTTTCAATGATCCCTTCTTTAAGTGCTAATTCAAAAATTTCTTGACCTCTGGGAGTCCTTATTATTATAGTGTCCCAATTTTCATCACTTCCAACCTTTCCTATAGAAATATCAGCAAACGATGCGGTATAATCTGAACAACTGAAGCACACTTTTCTGATGGCTTTTTCATAAAGTTCATTCATTGGAATTTCTATATTTCCGGAATTAGTTTTGACCATCATCTTGAATTGATTTTTATCTGTACTTATTTCTAATATATCCTCAGCTTTAATCCCATATTCTTCAAAAATTTCAAAGAGAGGCTTGTTATGAAATGTACCAAAGCAAAAAGTTCCTATAGCTAATGTTACTAAATCATGTGCTTCAAAATCAAATATAGGATGGTTTTGAAGTTTTCTTAAGGCTTGTATTTGGCAAGGAGTTCCAACCACTGCAATATCAGAATGTTCTTTATTTATTGCTTCCCCAATTAAAGAAAGTGTCGGGCTTTGACACGGTTTATATCCCGCACCTTTTAATAACTCATCAGTAGTTTCTGCAATCATGGGATACGGTTTAAATTTTTCATCTTTACCTGTTATTATTGAAGCATCAATTAGACCTTTCTCCATGGCGATCCATAAAAGTGCAGTTAAAGGCCCAGCTGGTTCCTGTATTATTTTTCGACCCTTTTCTGTTAGTTTAATAGAAGCAATTTCAAGATAATGCCCTAAAATTTTATTGCTTTCTATTCCAAAAACCCATTTATCCAATAATGAGATTGGAAATGTTTCTAATTCAGTTTTTGGACAAATATTATAACATAAACCATAACCATCCCTACAAGTATTTGCGTCCTTGCAAGATCCATCTTCTTCTGGCAGTTCTGTCTCAGGATTGAATTTAATATTAGCGCAAAAAGCTCCGCATGCGCCACAATAATAGCATTTTCCAGTGTTTATGACTTCTTCTAATAGTTCAGACCAACCTTTTTGGAATTTTTGAATGAACATCTCATGCATCCCCTCCTTCGAGTGTTTTCAAGAATTCATTTGCCTCTTGTTTTCCCAGCTCAAAAGCTTCTAGATTTTTATCTAATGTAGTAGTTGGAACGAAACTTTTAATTGTTTCAATGGCAGATTCTTCTGAAAAAATCTTAGATAAAATTGTAAAGATTCCAAATAGTATTGTATTGCCATATACCATGTTATCAAACTTTTCTACAGCAAGCTTTTGAATGGGGACACCTAAAGCTTTCTTTATTCTTTTTGCAGCCCTAAACTTGCCAATTGTAGAGGTATCCCAAACTAAAAATCCAGAGTCACTTGATTTCTTAATCATGTTAGGTTTTATATCGCTGGCAGCTTCTTCCGAAAGAATTATGAGAAAGTCATACGGTTCCAAAGCTTTTGGATAATCTATAATTTTTATATTCTTGTCCAAATCTAATACAACCTCTGCCCAACACTTCCCTCCTCTTGCTGCTGCACTATAAGCTTCTGTTTGAGTCCCAGCATAACCTTCGTGTAATGATGCTGCCGTTATTATCATCTTGCTTAGTGTAATGACACCTTGTCCACCATATCCACTGATCCTGATTTCATATCTTGCCATTCTTATTATTTCCCCTCCATAGCTATTTTTTGGATTTTTGCATATTCTTCAGAATATTCTGGCTTTGATGGATCGTATTTAAATTCTCCAATCACGTATTTATTGAATAATTCTTCTTCGCTCATGAATTTTGCTTGGTTTATTCGAACTGTATTCCTCTTAATCCAATCAATCATTTTACCTCCGGTATCCATTTTTTCTCCTTTTACTCCTAAATATTCTGCTCCCAAACTATCAAGATTTTTTCTACCAAAATATGTCACACAAGGAGTAACAATTTCTATGACTGAGGTACCTTTATGCTTTAAGGCTTTCTTGAAATATTTTATGAATGTTCTAGGATGAGCAACTGTAGTACGAGCAACATAAGTTGCGCCGGCTGCTATTGCTAATTTTACACCATCACTTCTATTTTCGAACATTTTATATGGAGTAGTAGTGCTCTTAGCACCATATAATGTTGTAGGGGCACCTTGACCTCCAGTCATGGCGTAAATGCTATTATTAAAGAGTAATACAATACAGTCAAGATTTCTTCTACAAAGATGAATGAAATGATTTCCTCCAATCCCTAAACAATCACCATCTCCAGAGAAGATTATTGGCTTCATTTTTGGATTAGCCATTTTCATGCCCGTAGCAACAGCTGGAGCTCTTCCATGTAAAGCTAATATTTTTTGTGATTTCGCAGGTACAATCAATAAAATTTGGCTATAGCATCCAATTCCTATTATTGTGGGATATAATTTTGGGTCTAATTTTAAGTCTTCAAATACTCTTGTATAAAGTTGGCCAATTATACCATATCCACAACCCGAACAAAATCGTGTTGCAAAGTTCCCAAATAAACTTCCAGCATAGGAAGCCAAAACATAAGGATGTTCTGGCTTTTCATTCGGTAACATTCTTCCAATGGACATTATTTTGCCACCTCTTTAATTTTCTTTAATATATCATTTGGATGATGAAATTCACATACTTTAGGTATTTTTATTACTGGAGTTTCTAATGGAGTAACTCTTTCTACTTGTTCAGCAATCATTCCTGTATAATTCAATTCAGGGACAATTACTGCTCTTGCATTTTTTACAATTTTTTTTACTCTTTCGTCTGGAAAAGGCCAAACAGTAATCAAGCGAAAAACACCCACTTTAATTCCTTCTTCTCTTGCCATATCTACAGCTCTATAACTTGCCCTAACTGGTAATCCATATCCAATAACAACGATTTCAGCATCATCTAATTTGTATTCTTCAGTCATGCAAATTTCATCCTTTCGACTATTAATTTTCTCGATGAGCGTTTCAATAAATTGCATTGGTTTGGGTGTTGGCAAACCTTCATAATTATGTGGTTGGTGTAAAAACATGCCTGGGCAATAATCTGTTCCCATGACAGGAGGTTTAGGTATTACATACTCTCCAGTTGTCTCATCTTTATAAGAAAATTTCTTTACAAAATCATCCGGGAGTTCTCTTTCAATAACTCTTTCTAAAATTTCTTCTTTTGATGGTATTTCTACAATTTCATGTAAATGTCCTAAATAAGCGTCTGACATTATAAATGTTGGTGCCCTATACAATTCGGCATAATTGAATGCTGTAATTGTCAAATCAAACAATTCTTGACAATTAATTGGAGCTATCGTAATTACTTGAAATTCGCCATTGCCACAGAATCTCATGAACCCCACGTCATTATGATGAGGCTCGGTAACAAAACCAGTACCTGGTCCATTCCTCTGGACATCACAGAAAACAAAAGGTACTTCTAAGTTTGCTGCCATTGAAATCGTTTCTGCCATTAAAGATAAACCAGGTCCCGAAGTTGCAGTCATTGCTTTTACGCCCACCAAGGAAGCCCCAATTACAGCATTTATGGAAGCTAACTCATCTTCCATTTGCATGCAAACGCCTCCTACTTGAGGTAATCTATATGCTAAATGCTCAATCACTTCTGTACTGGGTGTAATTGGATATCCTCCAAAAAATCTTAATCCTGCTGCGATTGCAGCTTCTGACATGGCTACATTTCCCATTAATAAGTGCCTTCCTGGCTTTAAAAACCTTTTTTCTTCTACCCTACTCATAAAATCACCTTATCATGTTTTTGCCTTTTCTATATTTTCTTCTAATTTTGATTCATCAATAATATATATGCACCATTCTGGACAAGCAAATTCGCACCTTCGACAACCCGTGCAATATTTTTCTTTTCCAGCTTTCACTCTTGGAATGTATGCCACTCTCATATTTAGTTCGTCGCCTATCTCTAAAATCCCCGTAGGACATACATTGACGCACATTTCGCAACCGCCACATCTATTCTTATTCAAAAACAAAAAGAACTTTTTCTCCTTGTTTTCTATCAGTTTTGGTATTTTAGATCAACTCCATGATTAATAATTATCATATTAAAAAAAATTGATTTAACAAATATTAGCTTCTAAATAATTGTTTTTGATCGCATTACTAATAAGAGTTTATAAAAATGCCCAATTTTCCTTCTTGAGATCATTAAATTGAATTTTAAAAATATTTATATACAAATCGATTTATTACCAATTAAAAACATTTTTAAGTGTAATTTAATCATGACGAAGCTAATATTCCTTGGGTGTTTATCAAGTACAAAATATAAAAAAACTTGCGAGAATGCAGTTCGGCTAATTAAAATGTATGATGAAGAATATGCAGTAATGGATGATGTTCCGTGTTGTGGTGCATTAGCTTATCATGTTGCTAGTGATGAGGAATTAATAAACCATGCAAAATTCGTTAATGATTGGTTCAAATCTCACGATATAACGGATATTGTAACCATATGTGCAGGCTGTTATAATTACTTAACCCGTTATTATAACCAGCTACTTGGCCCAGAATTTAAAGTTAAAGTAAGGCATTTATTACAATTAATGGCTACTCCAGAAAACGCATCTAAATTAAATTTAAAACATAATGGAAAAAAAATTTCTGTGTGCTATCATGATGCTTGTCATTTAAAAAATGCTATGGTACCAATAATGGATGAGCCAAGAATGATACTTAATTCAATAGAGAATGTTTCTGTATTTGAAATGGAAAATAGAGGAAAAAATAGCATTTGTTGCGGAGCGGGAGGAGGAGTATATTCAATTTTTAAAGAGAATAGTGATTATAACGCCAAAACAATATTTGACCAAATGAGAAAGGGAAAAGTCTTATTGACAGCATGTCCATTTTGTTATACCGCTTTTTTGAGAATTAAAAAGGAAAATAATATACGAAAACCAGTATTGAAATTTGAAGATTTTATAATAAAGATAATAGATGGAGTGGATCCGTTAAAGTGACAGAAAAAGGTAAAGAAATTTATGAGGATTTAAAGAAAAAAATTGAATTATTGAAAGATCCTGATTCTGAATACGCAAAATTTGGAGAAATATGGAAACTTGGTTGCCTGGGGAAATATAGATCATTTGATTTAAGATATTATTATGAAGACACGAGTAGAGAATTTGTAGAGAGGCATAGAGAATCTCTCACGAAAATGAGAGAGGATTTCGTGGAAAATATTGAAATGTATGTTGAAAAATGCATAAATGTAATGGAAAAAGCAAATAAATTTAAAGTGTATTATGCAAAAAATAATGCGGAAGCGCAAAAAATATTCATGGAAGAATTGGGAGATCATAATGTATTGTATAAATCGAAATCTTTAGAAGCAAAAGATATAGGATTGATGGATGTATTAAAAAAGAATAATATTCAAATAAAAGAAACTGATTTGGGTGATGTTTTGTGTCAATTAATGGATTATGATCATCCAAGTTTTACTCTTGGGCCTGGAATACAGTTTACCGAAGATGAAATAGTTAAAAAAATGAAAGAGAAACTTGGAGTCGAAATTGAACCGAAACCAGAAGCAATCGTAAATTATTTTAGAAATACTTATCGTAAGGAACTCTTGAATGATGTAAAAGTATCATTAACATCTGCAAATGCCATTTCTGCAGATGATGGCTCCATTGTCTTAATAGAAAATGAAGGAAACATAAGTTTGATAACAAGAGCAACAGAAAAACATATAGTTGCCGTAGGAATTCAAAAAATTGTACCTACTATTTTTGATGCCTTAAAAGTTGTAAAAATCCAACAAAGAATTACAAATGTAGATGCTGGATACATTAGTATTATCACTTCTCCATCAAATACATCAGATATTCGTGGAAAGAAAGTTTTGGGAATGTATGGAGCGAAAGAAGTAGTAGTAATATTAGTTGATGATTGGAGAACACGAGCAGTAAAAGAGAATTTATTTTACAAGGATATTTTAAAATGCATTGCTTGCAAAAGCTGTGATTTTGTGTGTACTGCTTCTAGGGCATTTGGAAACATTTATGCCTCTAAATATGGAATTGGTGCTGTAAATATCATAAGGGATTATATTCATAATGGAATTGAAGCTGCAGTAAAAGATGGTTTGTTTTTATGTACAGGGTGTGAAAATTGTAAAAATTGGTGCCCTGTTAATGTGGACATACCAGAAATAATGCGAAAACTCAAAAAAGAAGCTACTGAAAAAGGTTTATCTCCACCACCTTTAGAAGCTTATAAAAATAAAATTTTGGAAGAAAAGAATCCCTTTAAAGAATAATACAAATTTTTAATTTTTTTAAACCATCATCTTATTTTTCATGAAGGTATTGGAAAGGAGATGCTGTACACCTCCAAATTGCTATATCATTAAATCCTAATTCTTCAGCTCTTGTTTTTTTTCCATTACATGTTAATTTCAATTTCTCCCATAATTCTTCAGCAAAACTCTCAATGGATTTTTCTCCTAATACGATTTTACTTCCATCTAGATCAAGATTTACTAACATCTTATTACAAGTATTTGGATTTCCGCATAGTTTTATAACTGGAGATATAGGATTACCACAAGGACTCCCTCTCCCCGTAGTCATAATTATTATCTGTGCACCAGCGGCGGCCAGACCAGTCATTGATTCTACATCAAATCCGGGCTCCAGCATTAACCATAAACCTTTCCCTTTAGGTCTTTCTGAATATTTTATTATTCCTTGAATGGGAGATTTGCCGCCTTTAGCAATTGTTCCTAAAGATTTTTCCTCAATTGTAGTCAAACCTCCTTTAATATTACCTGGAGTTGGTTGGACTCCTAAAAAATCAATGCCCATATTTTTGAGATTTTCAATAAAACCATTTAAAGTAGAATAAATATGATTTCCTACTTCCTTGTTAATTGCTCTTTTTATTAATAAATCCTCCGTACCAATCCATTCAGTAAACTCGGGAAGAATTGATGTCCCTCCTAAGGAAATGACTTTATCTGAAACGATCCCTACAGCAGGATTTACAGATATTCCAGAGATAGAGTCTGAGCCTCCACATTCTAATCCTAAAATTAATTCTGAAAATTCAAAAGGTTCTCTTTTCAGTTCTTTGGCTTCTTTTACCATTTTTTTAACAATTTTTATCCCTTTTTCCACGGCAGCAACTGAACCACCTTGTACATCTTGAATGTCAAAAAAATCTACTGGTTTTTTTGTTTTCTTAATATTTCTAGCTAAAATCTTGCTCGTCAAATTTTCACATCCCAAACCTACTACTAAAACACTATATACATTGGGATTACTACCTAATCCCGCTAGAGTTCTAAGAGTCGTTTCAAAATCTGGACCAAATTGGCCACACCCAAGTGGATGAGTGATTGGAATAGTCCCTTTTACTTGTCTTGCTATTTGTTTAACCACGTTATTGGCACATACAACAGAAGACATTATTACTACTTTATTACGTATTCCTACTTCTCCCTTAGGTCTTTCAAACCCAAAAAAAATCTCATCCATTCCTTATCACCCTCATGTAATGACTTACTAAATTATGAACATGTATCCATTCACCAGTTTTTATGTCATTAATAGCAAGACCAATAATTTCACCATATTTTTTCACAAAATCGCCCTTTTTAATGTTATCCAAAGCAATTTTATGTCCAAAAGGAATGTCTTGTTTAGCAGTTAAAAGAAGATCTCCCATCTCAATTTTTTCTCCCTTTTTTATGTCCTTTAAAGCAGTAGCGCAATTATCATTAGCATCCATTCTTATTACTTTGCTTTTTGGAATGTAAGACATTTTCAAATTCCTCGGATTTATTTATCATTACTTTTATTTATTTTAAAAATTCATATATTACTATAAAAATATTTTAATTCAGTTTAAATTTGATCTAATTATGCATGACATTAAAAAAGGTGATATAAAGTTTGCCAAATGGATATATGGGTAAAATTCTATGGGTAGATCTCTCAAATGAGATTTTTAAAGAAGAAGATGTTCCTGAAGAATTATATAAAGAATACTTGGGAGGATATGGTTTAGCAGCAAGATATATTTACCAAAAACTTCCTATAAAAGCAGATCCTCTTGGACCTGAAGCAATATTAGCCTTTTTTCCGGGTTTCCTGACTGGAACCGTTGCACCTTTAACTGGAAGATACATGGTTGCTGGAAAATCACCTTTAACTGGGACTTGGGGCGACTCACATTGTGGAGGTTATTTTGGTCCTGAAATAAAAAAATGTGGGTATGATGGTATTTTAATTGAGGGCATTGCAGATAAACCTAAAATTATTACGATTATTAATGGAGAAAAGAAAATTCTGGATGCGACGGAATATTGGGGCTTAGATACTGTTGAAACAGAAGAAAAATTGACTAATGCTTTTCCAGGATCTAAAGTTGCTTGTATTGGTCCTGCTGGTGAGAAATTATCATTAATTTCTGGAATCGTGAACGATAAGGGCAGAATTGCAGCAAGATCTGGTTTAGGAGCAGTAATGGGTTCTAAAAAATTAAAAGCACTTGTATTAAAAGGAAATCAGAAAATTCAAGTAGCTAACCCAGATACATTAAATGAAATTGTTAAGGAATATAACAATGGAATTAATGCTGCTACTGCGGGCTCAATTCAATTATGGCGTGATTTAGGCACACCATGGATGAATGATGTTGTTGCTAAAACGGGTGATGCTCCTATAAAAAATTGGGGCGGAACTTCTGCTGAGGATTTTCCCGAAGAACGATTAAAGAAACTTACAGGAGTAGAAATAGATAAATTTAAAGATAAAAAATTTGGCTGTTTTGGCTGCCCAGTCCGATGTGGTGCAATTCTAAAAGTGCCAGAATTAGAAATTTCTGAGACTCACAGACCAGAATATGAAACATGTGCATCATTCGGTCATCTATTGTTAAACGATGACTTGCTCTCAATCTTTAAATTAAATGACATGTGCAATAGAGCTGGAATAGATACTATTTCGGTTGGTGGTACTGTTGCTTATGCTATTGAATGTTTTGAGAATGGAATTTTAACAATCGAGGATACTGAGGGAATTGAATTAAAATGGGGTAATTCAAAGGCAATTATAGCGTTAGTTGAGAAAATTATAAAAAGAGAAGGCATTGGCGATGTTTTGGCAGATGGTTCTAAAAAAGCTGTTGAAAAGCTTGGAAAATGTAAAGAATTTGCTATTCAATCTTTAGGTCAAGAGCTAGCAATGCATTCACCTAAATATTATAAATCATTAGCAATGACATATGCTTTTGATCCAACTCCAGGAAGGCATACAGCTGGAACTTTGGATATGATGGTTGGAGGGCCTTTGATGAAGCCTAATGGTTTATTTGAAGGGTTTAGCTTACCAAGAAAATTTAAGAGACCAAGTGAAGATCGAAAACAAGCTTTAATGTTAGTTTCTTGTTTATGGCATGCTACTAGCAGCATGGGTTTATGTGAATTCGCTTATTTCTTTCAGAAATATCCCTTAACAGAATTGATAAACGCTATTTTTGGATGGGATATCGATATTAATGAAATTATTACTATTGGTAAAAGAATTCAAACTGTTAGACAAGCTTTTAATATTCGAGAAGGAATAGATATCATGAAAAATGAAATTCCTGAAAGAGCGGTAGGTACGGATTATAAAGCAGATTATAAAGGTTATTGTGAGGCAATAGGTTGGAATCCTGAAAATGGTTATCCATTAAAGGAAACTCTTACTGAACTTAACTTAGATTATGTTATAAAAGATTTATACTAATTATTTTTTATTATTTTTTATAAAAAGTTAATCTATTGTAAAATAATTTCAAAAATTATTATGAATGTAATTTTTTAATCAAATCTATTACTAAGATGATACAAATTTACTCTTAAAATTATATCTTTATTTTTAATTGGTTATTGAAAAATTTAACCTCTTGATTGAAGAAATAGTTATGAATATCTAACCGTAATAATTTAAATCTTTATATAAAAGAACAAGTAAATATTAATTAATTTAAAGAAAGAAAAAAATGATAAATGGATTGATGTGAAAAATGAACAACATAAATTCCATAAACGGAAACGAGATTTATCAAATAATGCAAGATCTCTGTAATTTTGGATATCGAAGGGCAGGTACTGAAAATGCAATTAGAGCAGAAAAATATATTTACGAAAAATTTAAGGAGATTAAGGGTTTGGAGGTAGAGTTTGAAGAATTCACTTTTCCACGCTGGAACCCAGTAAATTATGAATTATGTGTAATAGCAGATAAAACACCTTTAGTTCCTAGAAATCAAGTCATCGAGACAGTTCCTTACTTTCTTAGTGGTTCAACAGGGCCTAAAGGTATTATGGCTGAAGTAGTTTATGTTGGAAATGGAACTTCGCATGATTTTGAAGATTTAGATGTCGAAAACAAAATTGTTTTAATTGAAGGAAAAATGATCTTAAATTTCCATTCAACTCATCATGAAACTTTATTTAATTCACTAAAAATTGCGAAAGATAAAGGAGCTTTAGGTGCAATTTGCATTAACAATTCTCCAGAAGATTCTATTAGTTATCTATTTTTTGGTTCGATATTTGGCTGGAAAAAACGTTTACCAGCTCTATCTGTAAATAATATCGATGGATATTACTTGAAAACATTATGCACGAAAAAAAATGGAAAATTAACCGTAAAATTTCTACTTGATGTAAAAAAAGAAAAAGGTTTTAGTAATTTTATTATTGGTACCTTACCGGGCAAAAAAGATGATGTTATATTGATTGGTACGCATATAGATTCAACTTTCACGGGTGCAATTGATAATGCTGGAGCAAATGCTGGGTTAATTGTTTTAGCAAAATATTTTGCGCGAGTTCCTCTTGAAAAAAGAAAAAAGACTCTTGTTTTTGTTGGTTGGACAGGGCATGAATTAGGTCTAATTGGGGTCAATAAATTTGTAAAAATGCATCAAGATTACTTGAATAAAATAAGTACTTTCATAATGTTGGATGGTTTTGCCTCAAAAGGTTATTATAATCAAGCAGATGGTGCCGTAGTTGAAACTGGTATGGATGAAAAAAGAGGGTTGTTTATATCGGATAATCCAGTATTAATCCCTCATGTATTAGATGCTGTTTTAAAATATAAATTATTACCAGCTGCTTATGTTTCTGCAAAACAATTACCTGTAAGTGATTTATCTCCTTTTATCTTATCAAATGTTCCCTCAATAATGATAATAGGAAAACCTATCTATTATCATACTAAATATGATACTGTTGAAAAATGTACTCCAGATCAACTTGAGCGCTCTGCTAAGGCACATGCTGAAATAATTGAAAAAATTCTTGAAATACCATCTGAAAAAATAAAAGAGGCAGATGGCACATTGGAGGATTTGTCAGAATTTATAGAGAAAAAGGATGGTATTATCAAACCAACTGTTTTCTTTTCGGTAATACCTCACCCAATTCCAGAAAAATTTGCTGCTGCTTTTTTTCCAACAGTTTTTAATTGTCCAGAAAGTATT
>CAZIEC010000068.1:4172-12333 GCA_964538145.1 uncultured archaeon | reverse complement strand
TTTTGTCTATTTTATTATCAGACCAGTTGATGATTGCGATTAAAAACCTTTTTCCTATCTTTTCTTCCGTTTCCAAGGCATATATTGAAGGAAGTGGAGATATAAAAGCATCAATAGGAATTGGATCAAAATCAGTAGGATTAAAAGGGGGAATGAGTAATTTTGCATCATCTATTTCTTCTTTAGATAAATTTGGCATTTTATCTGAAATGAGAATTTGACCTCCCGATAATCCAAAAATAGTCATTTGCAATCTTATCTCTTCTAATGTTAACTTAGTCTCCTTGCGTCTTATCATCAAGCAATCAGGATCATTTATCCAAAAATGTTTATGCATGAAGGATCTATATAATGTATTTATCAAAGCAGGTTTAAGACCAGGAAAAGCAATTCCTCTTCCATTTTCGTATCTTTCTAAATAACCGGCATCCCATTCAGGAGCAGTATCACAGCTAATCCGCATGGCATCCACTAATCCTATACATGGACCTAAAGGAGCGCCACACCCCAATAAATATAGGTTTCCGGATATGGAATCTCTTATTGCTTTTATAGCTTTATAATATATCTGTGCTCTTGTTAATGCTTTATTGGAATAATCTGCATTAAACGGAATACCAGCGTGAAGAAAATCAATTTTGAAAAATTGAATTAATGGTTTATTTTCGATTTCATTTTGTTTATCTAACCCGAACTTTAATTTTTTAAATAGATATTTTAGATAATCCAAAACTTCTTTTCTTGATAAGTCCAAACTGTATTGAAAGGCATTCCAATTGAATAAAGTTTTTAGAGGCTTACCCGATTTAGTTAAAAACCAATCTTTATAAGTTTTAAACAATTCAGATCTCCTATTAGCAATGAATGGAGCTGTCCAAATTCCTCCTTTAAATCCATTCTCATTAATCCTTGAAAATAGCCATGTAAGACCATTTGGAAATTTTTCATTTGTAGTTAAATAATCTCCAATTTTAGTAAAATAGCCATCATCTAATTGCATGAAATTTATTTTCAAATCTTTAGATTTTCTAAAAAATTCAAGATTTTGGATCATGTCTTCTTGTTTGATGTTGGTATAATAATAATACCAACTACACCAGCCAATTGGAACCTCTTTTTTTATAGAATCAACCTTGTTTTTAAGCTTTACGACTTTAGCATAATCAACAAGACCGATATAACCTTCATTATTCTTTTTTGCAGAAAGATATAATTCTTCTGAAGAATTTATACTACTTTTTGATAATTGAATCCCATCTAAACAGCAAATTGCATATAAATGCTTTAAGATAACCTTATTCTCATAGTCTATCGTTATTCTGGAAAATTGATCCTTGAAAGTGATAAAACCTAATATTAGTGAATTTTTTGAAAAAGTATCAGTGATTACAGTGCAATATTCACTATAAAACCTTGCCTTTATGATATTATCTTGATTATCTTGAATCATTGATAAGATCTCAGAACTACAACCTGGGATATCCCTTTCATCTCCTCTAAATACTGTACAATAACTCCAACTTTGCCAACCATTCTTGAACCAAGTTATTTTATTTAAATCCGAGTGTTCTTCAGTTCCAGATAAGAAAAGTTTTTCATTTTCTATTGCAAGAGGAATAAAACTATGCGTTAACTTTTCTCCATTATAGCTTACATTAATTAAATTGAGAATGATGAAGTCTTTACTATCATATAATTTAAATTGCAAGGAATATGAGAGAGAGTTATTTAGCTCATTCCTTGTTTGAAAAATTATTTTAACGCCATTTCCCAGTTCATCATTAAATTCCTTTATTTTTGAATCATATTGAAAATGAGTAGATTTAATGCTGTCTAATAAATTATTTATCGAATCAAGGAAATTTATTACCGAAAAGCAATTTTTTAGATAAATAGGCTTTGAAGAATTATTAAAAAAGCTTAATGAAAACTTTCCTTTATCAACACCGATTTTTATAAATTCTAATGAAATATTTTCATTGCAAATGATTAATTTATTTTCGTTATCTTCAATAATTTTTATCATAAAATAACCCACATTTAAATTAATTCAATATTTTTTAAAATTTGAAAGAAATTAATAAGAAATTTTTTTAAAACATCATGAAAAATACCTTTTGCGTTCAAAAAGTTTTTTAAGATTCATTTTTAATTCATTGAACGGTCTCAATGTTCCTGAAAATGGTTTAGAAACAAGAGGTTCGATGTATGGGTTTAAGACTTTTTCAACAACCTCTAATTTTTCAAGATTTCCATCTGAAAGTAGATAAAGAAAGTAATCGTTAGGATATTTTTTAAATGTTAAAAATCTATAATGTTGAAAACCTAATTTAACTGCAATCCATCTAGGAAAAGCTTGTGTATTTCCAAGCGTGTTAGCTGCAATTGCTTCAATTTTAGCAGTTAAAGCAGATTCTTTCATTTCTAATTCTTCAAGTGGATTTTCATATTTATCAGGTAATTCTACTGTTATCTCCGATCCAATTAACAAAGAAATTATACCTATGGATCGAGATGATAATCCTAAATAATCAATTCTTAATTTATCTTCCAAATAGGGAATCTCTTGATCCGAAAAAACATCTTGTAAGTTAAGATATTCTTTCAATATATAGTTCAATTGCCCTTGGAACTTTTTATTAATTTCATATTTTTCTAGCTTATTTAAGTTGTCCACATCTTTCCCTCGAACTAAATCTGAATAATAATTTGACATTTGTTCCAAGATCCATTTTCCTTTTTTATCGGGGAATACACCATAGGCAATGTAGATTATTCCATCCTCTACAAAAAATTGACATTTTTCTTTAGTACCATTTTCTGAGATGAGAAGCATTTTATCTAATTCTCCTCCCAAAATACTTGTAGCTATGAAATCCAAGTTATTTGTTAGTTCTAGAAGATAGATAAATCTATCATTACTACAAAAAAGGGGTGTTCTTTTAACAGAAGTAATTCCACATAGTTTTATATATTCCTTGTTTTCTTTTAACCAAATTTTATCCCCGTCAATAGTAAGTTTATATTTATCTCTCTTGACTTTCACTTTTCCTTGGAATTTAGTGGCAACAGTTATTTTTTTTGTTTCGAAATTCTTGGGAACTGGCTTTTTCTCTTCTTTTATTTCATCATCATCTACGTATTCAAATAACGAAGATAGAAACTTTTTACAGCGCGGACAAAGTTGATCCTTTGGATAAGGTTTAACAATAACATATCCACAATATTGACACTTAACCTTCTCTTTTTCAGCAAGAAACATTGGATTTGGTATGGATGATCAACTCCTAGTTATAAATGTCTTTATATAAAAAAGATAAGACAATTCTTAATTATAAATATTTTTTTGCAACTTCGTCAAATGCCATTAAAAATTTCTCATTTTGTTCGGGAGTTCCGATTGTTACCCTTAAATAATTATATAAATTTGGTTTACTAAAATGCCTAATTAATATTTTCATTTCTTTAAGATCCCATAGAAATTTCAATGTTTTGGATTGATCTTCAAATTTAATAAATATAAAATTAGCATCAGAGGGCAATACCGTAATTCCAGGATATTTTTCTAAAGCTTTAGTTAATCTCTCTCGTTCCTTTATAATGACATGATTTCTTTCTTGGATTTTTACTCTATGTTTTATGCATGATAAAGCTGCGACTTGAGAAATGTAACTTGTATTGTATGGCAATTTTACCTTGTTCATTTCTTTTATAATTTGATTATCAGCTAAAGCATACCCAATTCTTAAAGCAGCAAGGGAAAAACTCTTAGAGAATGTCCTACATACTATTAAATTTTTAACTTGTCTTAGTAAGGGTAAACAAGTGTGTTCAGAAAAATCCGCATAAGCCTCATCAACTACGATAATCCCTGGAAAATTTTCACAGAGTTTAAATATAGTGTCATTATCAAAGGATTTTCCATTTGGATTATTTGGAGAATTAATGAACATTAATTTTCCAGTTGACTTAAAAGCAGTATCAGGAATGGAGAAATCTTCATTTAATTTTATTTCTTTAATTTTAGCTCCATATAAATTTCCTAAAACTTTATACATTCCATAAGTGGGGTAAAAAATAACAATCTCATCACCAGGATCGATAAAGACTTTAAAAATGATGTCATAAATTTCATCTGAACCATTCCCAATAAAAACTGTATTTCTATTTGTCAATGTATTCTTATCTCGTAAGAGTTGATTAATTATTGCTTTACGAAGTTCTAAAGCCAATGAATCGGGATATTTTCTTATTTTATTTTCATCATCTAAAGCTTTTTTTATATCATTTATAACTTCTGGAATTGGAGGATATGGATTTTCATTAGTATTTAATTTGATCCAATCATCTTCAATAGGCTGCTCACCTGGTTCATATGGAGTGAAATATTTTAATGATTTTCGCAATAGATCATCTAAATTCATTTTTCTTACCCATTATATAGCTATTTTTTAAAAATAAAGAAAAACTCGGAATAATATAATGTTTAAATAGTTTTTAATTTTTTTCTTTTAATCTTATTTTAATAGATTTTTCGTGAGACATTAAACCCTCCTGCCTTGCTAAAATCATTGTACAATTGCTTAGGTTAATCAAACCTTTTCTGTTGCATTCTAAAACATTAATTGATTTTAAAAAATCATTAACTGTTAATCCAGAACAACTTTTAGCCATACCCCCCGTGGGCAAAATGTGATTTGTTCCAGCACAATAATCTCCGAGGGCTACTGGAGTGTTTTCACCCAAAAATATAGCTCCCGCATTAAAAATTTTTTTTAATAAATTTTTAGGGGTTTTAGTCATAATTTGAAGATGTTCAGGAGCTATCATATTAGCTAATTTACAACATTCATTTAAATCACCTGCTTTAATAAATAAACAATTATTTTTCAATGCTGAAGTTATTATATCTTTTCTTGGAATATCATTTAAATATACATTAATCTTCTCAAATACTTGATAAATTAACCTTTCACTTGGAGATATGATTATCCCAATATTAGATGGATCGTGTTCAATTTGAGAAAAAAGGTCAATTGTAATAAAATCTGGATTCGCATTCCCATCAGCAATAATTAATATTTCGGAAGGGCCTGCTGGTAAATCTATTGAAATTATATTTGATAAGAGAAATTTTGCTGTATTGACCCATTCATTTCCGGGCCCTATTATCTTTTGAACAGGAGATATTATTTTTGTTCCATAAGCCATTGCTGCAATTGCTTGAGCACCTCCTATTTTATATATTTCTGAAATTCCAACTTCATTTGCAGCAACCAATATTTCAGGAGCAACTGTTTTATTTTTATTTGGAGGTGAGGATATTATTATTCGTTTTACACCAGCTATTAATGCAGGAATAGAACCCATTAAAATAGTACTTGGATAGATGGCCCTACCACCAGGTACATAAATACCTATAGACTCAATGGGCCGAAAGATTTGATTTATCTGAATTCCTGACTTTATTTGAATCTTTAATTCTTTTTGTTTCTGTATCTCATGAAACTTGAATATATTATCCTTAGCTTCATTAATAGCTTTAATAAATTCTTTATTAACTTTGTTATAAGCTTTTTTAATTTCCTCTTTTCCAACCTTTATCTCATCTGGTCGTAAAGAAACATCATCATACTTTTTAGTTAGCTCAATAATTGCTTTATCTTTTTGATTTTTAACAGCTTGAATTATATTTAGAACTTCATTTTTGATATCAACACGTACTTCTTGATTACGGCGAACTAATCGTTCTATCATACTATAATTAACTTCATTAGCCTCTATAATTTCAAATTTCACTTCTAATCAACTTGAATTTTAATTAATCTTTTCCAAGGGTAAAATTTGTCTTGGCTCATGAACGACCAAACCTTGAGCATATTTTCTAAGCATTGGAATTAAACTCAAGAAATCATCTTTTTTAATGATTGTATTTATAGCGTACCAGTCATCATTACCATTTTCTGCTAATTTTGAGATTGTAGGTTTTTTAAGAGCTGGTAATTTAACCAATATTTTATTTAAATTTTCTTTTTTAACATTCATAAAAATGTGTAATTTTTTGGAAGCTTCTATAACACCCATTAGAAGGACCACAATATCCTTTATTTTCTCTCGCTTCCAATCATCTTTAAGAGATGTTTTATTTGCAATTAAAACTGCTGATGATTTGTCAATGATGTCTATAACCCTTAAATTATTAGCTCTAATAGTCGAACCTGTTTGAGTATTATCAATTATTACATCAACTTCTTCGGGTGGTTTTGCTTCAGTAGCTCCAAAGGATAAATATATTTTCACTTTTTCATTTTCACCCCAAGTTTTCCACGGAGTAATAACTAATGGAGATTTTTCCCCATAAAGATGCTTGTAGGTAGAATTGTTAATTAAATACTTAATGGAGAGTGTAAGATATTCCGTTGATATGCGCAAGACTTTATTTTTATTAAAAAAATCTTTTAATAAATCATCCAGTGAATTTATGCTATTCCACGCGTTTGGAATGCATAATACGATTTTTACCTTTCCGATTTCAAGATCTAATAATTTTTCTACATTAACATTCGTTTCTTTAACCCAATCCATTCCAGAAATGCCAAGATCAAAACCATTTTCCCCAACTAAATAATTTGGAATTTCTTGTGGTCTTAATAATTTTATATAAAGTTCTGAATCTTCTACTGAAGGCCTATAGTCTCGTTCAGAAGAAAATTTCAAGTTTAATCCCGCTCTTTTAAAAAAAACTTTGATTTCTTCTTGCAGACTTCCTTTTGGAATTGTGAATTTTAAAACTTTGTTTTCCATAATGTTTAATTTTTAGTACATTTTATGTTAATGATTTTATATGGAGATATCTATTAAATCTTAGTATAATTAGCATTATGTCCAATAATCTTCATTGATATTATCATTAGGAAAATGTAGGGAAGAATCTATATTACCTATCAAGAGATTTTTTCTTTTTTATCCTTTATTGATTATTGAAGGATAATTTTGAAATTTTATATAAATTATTCAGAAAGAATGGTTTTTTTCGTGTATGAAAAATATTATAAAAAAATTCTTCATTACATTAAATTTAAAATATTCTTAAAAGATAATTATATTAAATAAAAACTAAATTTAGGTACTATAATTTTAATAAAATTCTAAATCCATTAGACTTATATAAAATTATTAAATGAGAGAAATAGAATAAGAAGTTTCTTTAACGGGTGAACTAAATGAATTTTGCACTAATGTTTAATGTACTAGAAGGAGGAGTTGTCGAACCTATAAATTGGAGCAAGGATAATTTAACTCCAGATCGATCCGTAATCATTCTTGATGAATTTAATCAAACAGTGTGGTTATGGTATGGATCGCAGCAAGGTTTAGTCGCTAGAAGGACTGCTCTCAGGCAAGCAGAATCTATAAGAGGGCATGGTTATACGATTGGAAAAAGCATAATTGGAAGAGATCTAAGAGAAATAAGAGAAATAGACCAAAGAAAAATTGGAAGAGATCCCGAAACTGATGAAACATACAAGGCATTAGAAGCTTTGTTAAATAAAAAGGTAAAGGAACTGGAAAATTTTGTAGTCACTTTTGAAACTGTAGAGACAGAGATTGGTACTGAAGTGCCAATAGCCAAACCAGAAATAAAAACTGAAACAAAACCAAGCATACCAAAAACTACTCCCACTTCAGCAGAATCAACAATTTCCAAGCCTATCGAAGCTAAAAAATTGGAACCACCAGTAGTTGAACCTACAAAACCCAAGAAATTAGAACCTCCTGTGGTGAAACCATCAAAACCGGCAGTGACTCCACAAGCTAGCGTGACTCCAACAATAAAAAGAGAAATTTCTGCAGAAAAACCTATAATTTCGCAACCAGAAGCGAAGAAATCAACTGAAGATTTAGAGATACAGGCGAAAATCGGTTTTGTTTTAGTTGGAATTTTAGATCATTTTGAAGATATTTGGGTTTCTAAAAAAGAGGATAATTCTTTTTCAGTTGAATATATGGATGGACCTATTTGCTCTTTTTCCATTAAAGGTTCAAAAATTTCATTTACACAAGATTCGTTTAAAGGAATTGCCCCAACTATAAAAACAGAAATACAAAAGAAATTTGTGGAGTTATCCAAATTATTATAATTTTATTTTTCTATTTTTAA
>CAZIEC010000068.1:0-4072 GCA_964538145.1 uncultured archaeon | reverse complement strand
CAATTTCCGAAAATTGGAATTGCTGAAAAAATGATTATTGAAGCTTTATCATTACACTCAGGAATTAGTGGTTCTAAAATAAAAGAAATATTGCTTAAAAAAGGAGATATTGGCATTACAGCGGAATTATTGTTGAAGAATAAAAAAAAGCAAAAATCTTTATTCGATTTTCATGGAAATGTTAATCAAAAGGAAGATTCTAAATCTTTAGAGATTTCTGAATTATATTCATCTCTCCAAAAAATAGCTACAACAGAAGGACCTGGATCACATGATATAAAGTTAGGAATCTTGAGAAAGTTAATGAGCAAATGTTCTCCTTTAGAAATAAAATATTTATTAAGAATCATTACATCCACTTTAAGAATCGGCGTGTCAACGCAAACCATCATAGATGGATTAGCTTTGGGTTTTACAGGAAATAAAGAAAATCGAGATTTTATTGAACGAGCATATAACTTATACCCAGATTTAGGTGAAATTGCTAAAATTCTAGCAGAAAAAGGGATAGACGAAATTAAAAAAACCGAAATAAGATATGGAATACCAATAAGATGCATGTTGGCTTCAAGAGTACCATACATGGAAATCATCGAGAGGTTAGGAACGCCTTTTGTTGCAGAATACAAATTGGATGGCGAGAGACTACAAATTCATAAGCAAGGAGAAGATGTGAGATTATTTTCTAGACGCCTTCTTGACATCTCAAGTCAATACCCTGATGTATGTGATGTTGTTAGAACTAATGTAAAGGCAAAAAACGTGATAATAGAGGGAGAAGTTGTTGCCATGGACCCTTTTTACGAAAAAATGTTGCCTTTTCAAGTATTAAGTAAAAGACGGAGAAAATATGATGTTGAGGACGTCTCAAAAGAAATTCCAGTATGTCTTTTCATATTTGATTTATTGAAATTAGGAGATACTCAATATATTGACAAACCTTTTCCAGAACGTAGAAAGAAATTAGAAGAAATTGTAGAGGAAAGTGATCAAATCAGATTGGTAAAATCAGTTTTAATTAATTCATTGGATGAATTATTGGATTTCTTTAATGAAGCTAGAGAAAAAGGGAATGAAGGAATAATAGCAAAATCAATAAAACCAGACTCAGTTTATCAAGCAGGTAATAGAGGTTTCCTCTGGATCAAATTAAAGAGTTTAGTTGGAGGAAAATTAAAAGATTCAGTAGATGTTGTTCTGATTGGAGCTTTCTATGGAAGAGGCCGACGAAAAGGTGTTTATGGAACTTATATTGGTGCTGTATATGATCCTGAAAATGATAAGTTCATTGCTTTCACTAGAATTGCTTCTGGATGGACTGATGAGATCATGGAAAAATTAAAAGAAGATGTAAAACCTCTTGAAGTTGATTCTAAGCCTAAAAATGTCATCTGTGAAGATGATCCAGATCAATGGTTAAAACCAGAGATTGTAATAGAAATAATTGGAGATGAAATTACGATAAGCGATAAATTTTCTTCATTAGGTTATTCCATGAGATTTCCTGTTTTTCAGAGATTCCGTCCAGATAAAGGTCCTAAAGATATAACGACTGTAAATGAAATTAAACAATTATACGAGTCGCAATAATCAAGGTTCCATGTACACCTCCTAAATATAAATATTAACCCCTTTCTCTCGCAATTTTTCAAGATAGTCGGAATTCATATCGATTTCATTTTGGCTTATGTATAATTCGATTAAAGAAGAGTTATTTAACAATGAATTTGGGAGTTTTTTTAAAGAATTTCTGGATAAGTTTAGGTATTTTAATGATTTTAAACGCCCAATAGAATCAGGAATAGATATTAGTTTATTACTTTTTAAATTTAAAATTTCTAAAGAATTTAATTCTCCAATAGAACTAGGTATTTCTTTCAATTCATTCATTTCTAGATTTAAGCTAACCAAGGAATTCAATTCACCAATAGAAGGCGGTAATTTTTCTAATGAATTCCAACTCAAGTCTAAATTAATCAATAACTTTAATTTAGATATGGATTCAGGAATAGATGTTAATTTATTGTCGTGAAGATCTAGTCTCGTTAAATTTCTCAGATTGCCAATATTCCATGGTAAGGCAATTAATTTATTTAGCCTTAAATTTAATTCTTTTAATGACTGAATATTAATAATTGTTTCTGGAAGATATTTCAGTTGATTATTCCACAATAACATAACTTTAAGAGAATTTAATTTTCCTATTGAGTCATGAATCTTTTTCAATTCATTAGAATTAAGATTCAGAACTTCTAATTTATTTAACTTACTAATCCAACTTGGAATTGTTTGAATTTGATTGTACCTTAAAGATAATTTTTTTATATCTTGGAGATATGAGATACAGTTTGGAATTTTTTTAAGACCTTTAAACATGATCTCTAATTCAATTATTTTCCAATCTCTTATTTCATATTTTAAACGCCAGTATTTTTTCTTTAAAAAAATTAATGTGAAAAAATTTAGTAAAAATTGGAAGAGTTCATTCCGGTTCGCATTTGAAGATTTTTCTAACTCCTTGGTTATTTCGAAATTAAATTTAAGTTCTTTTTTACATATTTCAGAAATCTCTTTCTTTAATTTGAAATCAGAAAATAATTTTTTATCTTTAGCAAGGATCGCTAATAGATTAATCAATGACCAATACACTGAATCTAAAACAATATCATCTTGTTCTGTTAAAAGGCTGTATTTTAAAATATTATAAGATTTTTCAGGAAAATAAATGGGTAATACTTTCACTACTTTTTTTCTGATTTTTGGATTCACATCGGATATTAACAGATTTTCCAAAAAATTGAAAATTTTATCTCTAAAATTAACATTGTTTTCTACATATTTTAGAGTTCTTATAAAATAATTCAAACTTTCTTGCCTTAATTTTACTTTTTCCCCATTTTCTAAAAACATCATGAATTTATCTATTGTACTTTCAAAATCTAAATTATTTTTCAAAAATTCATCGAATATTTGTTTAGGATATTGATTTTCCATTATAATTAAGGAATTATTATTTTTATTAATTCAATTTACAAAACATTTCTAATTTATTGTTTTATTTATAGATGATTAATCCTTTCTTTTCTAATTCTAACATGAAATTGGGAATGGTTTTAATATTGTTGAAATTAAGGTCTAAGATTTTAAGATTTTTTAACTTCATGATGCTAGAGGGAATTTCTTTCAGAGAATTTCCCCAAAGACTCAATGTTGTTAATGATTTTAGCGAACCGATCCATTCAGGAAGATATTTAAGTTCGTTCCAACTTAAGTTTAGATCCTTTATATTTTTTAATTTACCCATAGTTTTTGGAAGATTTTTAAGCTTATTATTCCACAATGCTAAAATTTCTAATGATTTTAATGAACCTAAACCTTTAGGTAATTCATTTATTTTATTGTCCGGCATACGAAGAATTACTAATGATTTAAGTTTCTTTATCCATTCTGGTATTTTTAAGATTTTATTACCTTTAAGATCTAATTCATAAAGATTCTTCATGTATTTTATCGATTCAGGAATTTTTTTAAATTTATTTGAGCCAAGTATAAGTATTTTTAAGGAAGATAACTTTTTTAGGTTAGGAGGTAAAGTTTTTAATTTATTTCCGTGTAAGTCCAAGATTTCTAAATTTGTCAGGTTATTGATTGTTTGAGGTATTTCTTCTATATAATTCATCCTTGCGTCTAGTAATTTTAATGATTTAAGCATTCCAATTGTTTTAGGGATATATTTTATTTTATTATAACTTATTTTTAAATAAATTAGAGATCTTAACATTCCAATAGATGGAGGTAGCTCTTTAATACGATTATAGCTCAAATCTAATTCTTCTAGAGAATTTAAAAGCCCAATTGATTGTGGAATTTTAGAAAGTCTATTGAATTTTAAATTAAGTTTTTTTAAAGCTTTTAGATGAATTATTGATTCTGGAAACTTGCTTAAAATGTTAGAACCAAATATGTGGCTTCCAATATCCGATAAATCTAATTCTACAATGAGTCCATTATTTAGTTTGAAATGAATTTGTGCAAATCTTTTTTTTAAATCTCTTAAAATGTAGTAATTTTT
>CAZIEC010000067.1:0-12484 GCA_964538145.1 uncultured archaeon | reverse complement strand
AAAATTACTCAGTTTGATATCAAAAATAAATCTTTTTCATGGCAAATTTGTTCTAATAAAATAATGAGATCTTGCTTGGTTAAAGAATCAGAAAAATTTATTTTCAATTTCACATTGCTGATATCTTCAAAATCTGTAAATTTAGCTTGCAATTCTGAGATAAAAAAACCACTTTTTGCCAATCTGTTTATGGTATCCAGTAAGTCTGTATCAAAAACATGCCCTATTAGGATGATAATGGCACTTTTTTTATCATTATTGATAAAAAGTTTTGTAATTTCAATATTTTTGCTTTTTAATTCTTTTTTAATTTTTTCTAAACTTTTTTTCGCTGTAATTTCATTAAGTTCAAAAGTAATGCTCACGGGAATTAAGTTATTTTCTATTCTATCATGATGATGTAATATTCCATGAATATTTCCGCCATTATCAGAAATTGGTTTTATTAATTCTATCAAGCTTCCAGGCCGATCTGGTAATTTAACTTCCAATTCAATCATTTTTAATCAATTATCTTTTAAATATTATGACCTTTGTAAATTTAAAAATTGACTTAAAATTCCATTACATTAATCGATGTCACATCATCATTGATTTTAAGTAATCGAGGTTCTTTAATAATTTTACCAATAATCATTGCTTCTAAACCGTGTTTATTAAAAATCTTAATTATTTCACTGCTATTTGTTTCTGGAGCAGTTAAAATATAAGAAGTAGTAAGATACATTTTAATGTATGTCTCTAAATCGTAATTGTTTTGGATTAGAATGGGAGGTATCCTTATATTATTAATGGAGATATCTGCTCCTAAATTTGAATACTTTATTAACTGAAAAATTGTCCCGAATATTCCTCCATTTGAAATGTCTTTAGCAGAATGTGCTAAATGTCTCTTAGCAATGATTTGCATCGATTCTCTTTTTTTTAATACTTCTTTAGAAGTTTTAAAAGTAACAGTATCCCAGTAAAACTTACTTGCCTTTCCTATTTTTCCATCAAAATCAACAGCAAGAATTATAATATCATTAATTTTAGCTCCCTTAGCAGAAATATAATCCTCTTTATTTATCTCACCAATAATTGTAGAGCTCAATTCATAATAATCGCCATTAGGTGTTGTATGACCACGAATAATTGGTATTTTAAATTTTTTAGAACCTTCACATATTCCCTCAATTATCTTTTTTCCTTTTGATAGTTCTTTAAATGATACGATTAAGCTTGCAGCTAATGGTTTACCTCCGCAGCAATAGATATCATCAGCGCCAACTAAAATTGAACTAAATCCTGCTCCAAATGGAAAATTCGCTACAAATTCGGTCCTAATTCTATCAGTTGTAATTAATATTAATTTATCACCATTAATGATTGACGCTGAATCTTCTCCTATATCTGAAAAAATTCTATTAGATTTGAACGAATATTCTTGAATATAAGATACAAAAGGAGTAATATCCTTTTTTTCTAAAATGTTTGGATTCTCTCTGATTGATCTTACTATTTTTCTTAACATGACGATTTTGCCAAATAAATTTTTTAAAGTTCAATCTTATAAATAATTTGAACCTTAAAAATAGTTATTGTAATCATGAGTGAATTAAAGAAATCTTCAATCTTTAAATGCATCTTGTTAAGTGTATATGATAATTTTGGGCCAAGACCACTTTACATGTTTCCAAAACCAGTAAATGAATCGGAAAATTTAGACGATGACAACAAACAAGATGAAAAATTATTCACATCCTTTACTTTGAGAGATTACACTCAAATTTCCATTAAAAATTTAAGCTTTTTAATTCGTGATGCTATTGAACTTAAGAATGATGATACTTCACATTATGATTATTTTGGAATTATTCCTCAACCAGATTATCATTGCGTAGCCCTAACATATTTTCATTTTATTAAACTTAAGAATCAAGAAGTTAGAATTCCAATGACATTTTCTGTTCTTGTTGATGAAAATCAGAGAAATTTTATTCATGAGAACATAGAAGCTTTAAAGCTTTTATTAAAAAAATTTATTCAGGATTTAAAAGAAGAAATGGTAGGTAATTTTAAAGCTCAAGATGAGGTAAAGGGATTATTCGAAATATTTATAGGCAAGTTAATAGAACTTGAAAAGATTTCTTCTCCAATAATTAGTTTTAACAAGCGATTAAAGGTTTTATTTGTAGGTTTGGATGATTCGGGAAAAACCTCTTTTCTATTGACTTTAAATAAAAAATTTTCACGATTGATGCGGATTAAGCCAACTAAGGCAGCAAAAATCCATTCTTTAACGATAATGGGCTCAAAAATTTTTCTATGGGATCTTGCAGGTCAAGAAACTTTGAGAGTTCGTTATTTAGACAAAGATCAAATTTATTTATACGAATCAGATTTAGTATTTTTTTTCATAGATGTAAGAAATAGAGACAGGTTCAATGAAAGCATTGATTATATTTGTAAAATAAAAAAATCATTAAAAAAGTTTAAGCAGAATACGCCAATAATTTATATTCTTTCAAAAACAGATCCTGATATTATAAACTCTAAAGAAATCATTGAAAATGTTAAAAAAATAAAGAAACGATTATTAGTAGACGTGGAAGAGAAAAACCCCGAAATTCATCTAACTAGTGTTTTTCAGCCCTTTACCATAATGAGAGCCTTTAGTTCGGGACTTGCTAAACTTAGCCCGAATAAAGAGTTACTTGATCATAATTTGGAAATATTCTCAAAAAAAGTAGGATCTTATTTAACCGTGATTATAAACAGTGAAGGTATCATAATGGGTGAATTCAGTTCTCCAAAAGCTTTATCTTTAACAAAAATTAACCATAAAGAAAACTTATTAAGTGCTTTCGAATTAACAGCAGCCCAATTTACAATTTTATATCAGTTATTTTCGAAATATAACACGTTACCTCAAGAAGAAACATTATTTAAGGTGGGAAATTCAAATATTCTATTCAAGAAATTGGAAATAAAAAGATTTAGCTTATATGCCTTATTCTTAATAGATAATGAAGATAAAAGAAAAATTATAAACGAAAATATTAAAAATTTGATTAATATTGTCGATAATTTAGTTTTAAAGCATTTTCTTTAAAATATTTTTTTAAGGGGCGTTTTTTCGTTTATGTTCTTTCTAAGAATTCTCTTTCTATAATAAGAGTTAATCCCAGCTATCAATGCCATTCCAGGGATAATACATTTACTGAACTTAACAGGTCCAAATAGGATGAAATCGCTACCAGCATTTAAACAATATGCCATTAATGATGCAATTCCTCCACATCTTGCAGATTCTCCATATTTGCGAGGATATTTCCAAGCATAAATTGCGTTTGCTGGAGCAAAGCCGCAAGGAATCCCTAATTCACTCTTAATTAACCTGACAGCTTCTACATTAATTCCAATTGAAGCTAAATCTAAAACTGCTGTATCAACGAAGTAATTTTGAATTCCTGCAGCTTCGGCTTTAGGTATGAGAGAATTTGTCAAGAATTCAAATTTTTGCTTAGGAAATATATAGTGAGAACCAAATGTAAGTAATACTGCGTTTTTAACTCCAATTTCTTTGAATTTTTCTATAGAATCTTGATTTGTAGACTCATCAATACTATTCAAAATTGCTCTATCAAGCAATCCCTTTTCTTTCAAGCCTTCCATAGCGGGTACTCTTATGTCATCGTTAAGTCCATCAACTAAAAAGGGATAATCCACTAAATCTGCTATGAATTCACATTTCTTAACTAAGGAATCTGGATAAGAACCAATAACGTCAATTATGGCTTGCATTCCACTATCTTCAACGATTTCAGAAAATTCGGTCAATTCTTTTTCTACCAATTGCTTATCAAATTTTCCGGCTTTTTCATCTATATTTGCAGCATGTTTTGAATAAAAAACAGTTCCAATCATAACTGGAGGATTTTCACCTGGTTGACCGCCAATTTTAACATTTCCGATATTCAATATTTTTTGTTCCTTCTCGTAATATAACATTTCCATTCATTTGATTTTAATTTTAATTTTTTTTTCATTTTTTAAAATTAATTTTATTCTTACTTACTTTTCTTAAATTTTTTACTAATTATAGTTCCAGCATATATTATGCTGATGATAAATTCGGGTATCCATTTATGTAATAGCAAAATTATTATCGCTGCAATAAAAGATGAAGCTGCACTAATAGATACGTGAATACTTTCCCAAGGATAACCTATATAATATAAATAAATTTGTATGAGCATCCTAATTATGTTAACAATGTAAAAAATCACTGATGAGACGATTAATGATTTGGTTTTTCTCCAAATGATATCTCTACTTGTTCTAAGGTCTTTACTATGAGGCGTACATATTATGATCCCTGCAAAAACACAAATAGCTTGAATCCCCGTGCAAAAAGTTTCAAAAAAAATGCTTGTTTTGCCTGGTATGGAAAAACTCCAATAATATTTACCAATAGGATTATAATTAGCGCTTGCTCCCATGTTAAAAAATAAATTCAAGAAAAATACTGTTTGCTTAACAACAATTTCATGAAGCCAGAAATTATATGGAGTATCGAAAAACAAGTATATTAAATATGCAAGAATAGGGCTTCCAATTGCTAATATAATAAGTGATCTTATAGAAAATATGTATTTTTTATTTTCATATTCAATAATAATGGGTTTTTTAGAATCGATGACTGCCTTTTTTTCGAGTGAATTACCCTTATCAATAAATTCATTGCTTGAATCAAGTTTTATCTTATTTACAAGAATAATACTTAAAACAATAAGCATTGGAGCCATTACAAGTGCGAAATTGAATTTGGATAATGATTCCATTAATGGAATTGAAAAACCAATGATATAAGCAAAAAATATGTTCAAAAGATTAAATAAGGTGTTTAAAATCTTCTTTCGAAACAGTAAAATTTCTTTCTTAACATTAAAAATCAAGAAACATTGAAAAAAAGCAGTAAGAAGAAATAAACCGAGAAATAGCATTGAATTAGAAAATGAATTAACAGATGTAAAATATCCAGAGATTAAACTTAATAACACGAGTGTTGAAAAAATCAGCCAGTCTACAATTTTATTTTTCATTAAAATCATGAATTTATCCATAAATAGTTTTTGGAAATAATTGGAAGAATGATTGTTCATTAAAAAAAGTAATAAATATATTTTTAAAGTGTTTTTCTAAAAAAATTTGATAATTAGAAATTTTGGCTAATTTGATTATACATTCATTTTACAATGATTCTTTTATTGCTTTAATCAAAATTTCACTTTTCTCTTTAATTTCTTCCTCAGTGCTATTTATATTTATTCCAAAAGCAGATCCTAAACCAGGATCCACAACTCCTACACTAATATTTATTGCCCTGCCCAATAAATCATCAGTTTTAGGTAACATTCCTTTTTTATATTCAATATCATTTCCTTTATAATAAGGGCATGTAAATGGACATTTTTCTTTCGTAATCGTCATTTTATTTAATAAATGCTCCATGTTGCTATAAACATGCCATCCCGATTCAGAAACTGTTTTAGATCCTATTTTTTTTGCTAGTTTCCGAGCACTCTTAATAGTAGGCATGAAAAATGTAAGCAAGGTGCCTACATCCCCTTTTTCATCAAGGATTTCTCTAAATTCAATTTCATCAATTTTGGATAAGTTATTTTTTAGTAATTTTTTATTTCTTTGTAATATTTCTTTTATTTTATCAAGCTTTTTCAATTGGGCAATGCCTACAGCAGCAGTTAATTCATTCATTCTAAAATTTAATCCTAAAATTGTTCGTTTTCCTTGTTCGACCCCTTCTCTTAAAGGTAAATGTCCTTGATCGTGAATAGCAAAAGCTCTTTTATACAATTCCTCATTATCGGTAACAACTATTCCACCATCGCCAGCAGTAATCGTCTTATAAACATTTAAACTGAATGCACCAATTTCACCAAATGTACCTACTGATTTTCCCTTATATGATGCGCCACAAGCTTGGGCACAATCCTCTACAAGTAAAAGGTTATTTTCTCTGGCAATTTTGGAAATTTCATCTAAATGACCAGGATTGCCTAACATGTGAACTAACATTATAGCTTTGGTTCTTGGAGTTATTTTTTTAACCACATCTTCAGGATCTAGAGTTAAAGTTTTGTCTACTTCAGCCAAAATAGGAATTGCACGAGCAAAAATTATTGAAGTGATATTGGCAATGAAAGTATAACCTGGCACAATTACTTCATCACCGGGACCAATTTCAGTAGCCATGAGTGCAGTTATTAAAGCGGCTGTTCCTGAACTTACTGCTAAAGAATGTTTAACACCTATTTTTTCAGCAAAATTTTTTTCTAAAGTTAGAACTTTTTGCTTGAATTTAGGATCAGAAGCATTACCATATCTATATAAATAACCAGATTCAATAACATCCAATAATTCTTTTTTTTCCTCTTCTCCAATTAACATCAAACCTGGACCAGGCATTTCAAATCATTTTCATTAATTTTCTTGCTTTTATTCAATAAAATTTGAAAAATTGATATAATATTTACTTAAAACATTGAAATTTAACTTTTTAAGGTTTTTAAAAATAAAACTAAATTAATTTTAATCGAGAAAATTATAATATAACTTTATTATAAATTTAAAATATGAGTCAAGAAAATTTTAATTTAAATTTAAATGGCAAGATGAGTGACTGGGGGCCATTTGGACCAAATGAGGGAAAATGGCTCATTTTTTCCATTGGCAATCCAGAAGAAGGGCATGGATATGCCTTGCCCAGAATGATGGATGATTTTTTTGCACAAAGAGTTGCCCATTTAATATCTTGTAAAACTGGGTTTAGATATGTCGCCCACATACCTTGGACAACGGATGGCGCTGGTATTATAGCGAAAGATTGGGGACCAAAATTCATTCCACCGGAGGAATTAGCAAATAAGGTTGTAAAATTTATTCAGTTTCACATGAATAATTATAAAGAAATGGGCTTGCCTTGTGATCGGATTTTTATTTATTCTGGACATGGTGGAAATAATCCATTGGCAGATTTTACTGAAATGATAAAAAAAAAGCTAAAAGTTAAAGAGCTTATCATTACTAAAACTGATGATATCATGGAAGTTGCTGAAAAAATTTTAGATGATGCCAAAAGATTAACAATGAAATTGGGAAAAACTGATGAAGAAAGAAAACAGATTGCAAGAGAATTTACGACTATTTTACTCGGTGCTGGTCATGCAGGACACATGGAACATTCAATTGCAGCAGCAATAGGAATTTTAGATGAAAAGAAATTGAAAATAATGAATGAAAAATTAGAGAAGAATTTTGAAGAAGCAT
Source organism: uncultured archaeon (assembly GCA_964538145.1). Classification (GTDB taxonomy): domain Archaea; phylum Asgardarchaeota; class Lokiarchaeia; order Sigyniarchaeales; family SOKP01; genus SOKP01. The sequence goes on along the minus strand of CAZIEC010000067.1, from coordinate 5,152 downwards.
TAAAAAAGTGGCCACCTATAGGTGGGCTAGGTGGATATCTTTTACAAGGTGGAAAATACACAGATGCACTTGGAACTAAAAAAGATGATCGTTATGGATTGTGGAAATGTTTAAAAGCATTAAAAAAGTTAGATAATGGAAGAATTAAACCAATTAAAGAATTAGGAGAATTAGTAATTAAAGTAAGCGTAGAATATTATTCTAATATATTGTTAAAGAAACTCTCTAAATAAATTCTTGGTTTTTTTATGGATTTGCTTTTTCTTTTAGGAATACTTAATTTCATATAATCAAATTATAAAAAAATTTTTTTTTAAGAATGAATTCTACTAAAATGTATTCTCAATTATAATCATCAAAAGAATGTTTCATAGGGGGTAGATTAATGACTGAAGAAGAAACCAAAGATGAAAAACAAGAAAAAAATGATGAGTCTAAAAATCAAGTAGAAGATACAAAGTCTGAACAAAAAGAAAAGAAAATTAAATTTACTTTCAAGTGTCAACAATGTAACAAGTGTTGCTTGGAAAGAGGGCCAATACCAATTACTTTTTGGGATTTGGAATTATGGGCTAAAAATGGGGTTGTTGCCAATTTTTTACCATATCTTGATATATATGTGCGGCCAGATGGCGTAATGGATTTGGTCCTTAAGCCACTTTCTCCTCCAAAAAAATCAGAGTCTAGTGATAAAGAAGGATTTTCTTTCGAAGAAGTTCCAATTGAAGAGTTATTGAATGAGAAATGTCCACTCTTCAATAAAGATGGTAATAAGTGTTTAGTGTATGAAAATAGGCCATTAAGCTGTAGAACATATCCCTTAGATTTTGATGGAAAGAATTTCACGATAGTTGATGTGGATTGCCCAGGTATCGGTCAAGAAGGTATGACTAAAGAAGAATTAAAAGAAATGCGTGAAACAGCAAAAACGATGTATGCTGAATTAACAAGAATGAGAATAAACCTTCCAGTTTTGAATCAAATAATCAATCAAAAAGTAATGATTGATTTGATGCGTAAAAATATGGAAGTAATGAGTAATCTAAGCGAAGAAGATAGGGCTAAAATTGATGAAATCCTTCAGAAAGGTACTCAGAAGAAAGAAGGAAATGTTGCAAATTAATCTAATTTTTTTAATTATAAAAAATGGAATATACTTTAAACCCTTGTTGAAACTCTTTTTATTTTAACCATTATTCTTACCATTATTAATAAATTTTTTATATATAGCATTCTATCACTTTACATATGAGGGAATTAAGAGTAAAAAATTCAATAATAAGATTAGTTCAAGGAGATATTACTGACCTTGATACGGATGTAATTGTAAATGCTGCTAATGCTCAATTAATAATGGGAGGAGGTGTCGCTGGAGCTATTAGAAGGAAGGGAGGCCCAAAAATTCAAGAAGAATGTAATAAGATCGGTGGAACCCATGTTGGTGGTGCTGTCATTACTACTGGTGGAAATTTAAAGGCTAAACATGTCATACATGCTGTTGGTCCAAGAATGGGTGAAGGAAATGAAAATGAAAAATTAAAAAATGCAACATTAAATAGCTTAAAATTAATGGACAAGCATGGACTAAAAACAATAGCATTTCCTGCAATATCTACGGGAATATTCGGATTTCCAATAGATAGGTGTGCGAAAATAATGATCTCTACCGTTAAAGATTATCTTAATGGCGATACTAATATTAAAGAAGTGATTTTTTGCCTATACACTAAATCCGATTTTGAAGTCTTTGAAAAAGAATTAAAATAAAAACAGTTCTTATTTTTATTAATTTCAAGTTTTTCAATAAAATTCAAAATTTATTAAATTCATCTAATTTAAATGCGTGATTTGAATGGAAAATCTAGGAATGTTAATTTTAATTGTTATTATTTCAATTATTAGTTTCCTTATACTTATCTACTTATTATTGCCTTGGATTTTTAGGGTTTTTGTTTCTCCAAAATTTAATGCAAGCTATGTTTACAAGAAAAAGGATTTTAAACATGTTAAGAAAGATATTTTTGAAGATTCACGATATTTCAGTGTAAATATTAAAATAAATCATGAGAATGGGATTTTTAATATTCAATTTGGAAAAAATGACCTACTTAAAAACGGTTCTATTAAGTTAAGATATGATGATAAAGTTGTTTCAAATCTTAGTAAAAACAATCAGATGAAACCTGAATTACAATTAATTTCAATTGAGAAATTTGAAGAAAAGGATTTCTTAGGAGAACATGAACTATTCACTTTGAAATTTACCTTAAAAAATCATGATTCTCCTATTATAGCAAATATCAAGTATTATTTTAACGAGAATTTTTTAACATTTAAAATAACAATTCCATTTGAAATTAAAAATGAGAATAAAAAAGAAATTTCCAATTTACTCGTAAGTTTTCCAACTTTTGAAAATTTTTCTACATGTACTAAAATTTTGACATTTAGGCACGTAATTTTTTGTCCTCCTGCAAAAAATTTTGAATTTACTTCAAGTCCAGTAACTTTTTACGATGATAGGTTAAATTGTTTCATCATTAGTCCTTTAAAGGATTTTCTCAATTTGGGCTTTGCTAAAGACAAAAATGGTGTTATTTATTGTGGAGTTCAAGGAGAAATAGAAAGTCTGCCTGTAGATTATGATCAAGAATTTATCATGATTTTTGAAAAAGGGATCAACAGAGCATTCGAAAAATTGGGAGAAATATTACTTAAATATAATCGAGTTAAGAGGAAGGATTTATATTCTGATGTAGTAACTTCTTATTTAGGATTTTGGACGGATAATGGAGCCTATTATTACTATAAAACAGAAAAAAGCATGAACTATGAGCAAACATTAATCGCTATTAAAGAATATTTTGAAAAAAATAAAATTCCAATAAAATATTATAATTTTGATTCCTGGTGGTACTTGAAGCATACTAATAAATTTCTAACAACAATTTTTCGCCCAATAGTAAGAATTTTAGGTGGTGGGTTCTATGGAAATACAATGAGGTGGGAAACTGATCCGCAATATTTTACCATGGATTTAAAGACTTTCTATAATAAATTCTTTAAAATGCCCATTTGCGCTCATAATCGTCGTTGGGACGCAAGGTCTCCATATCTCAAGCAATTTGAATTCATCACTTATAAAAAAAATGCAGTTCCGATAAGCGAGGATTTTTGGGACTGGTTAATGAAAAATGCTAAAGAATCGGGAATCATCGTTTATGAACAAGATTGGATGAACAATCAGATAAAGAGCATCCCATTCATGAGAAAAAATTTTTTCTTGAAAAAATTCTGGTTAGATAGCATGGCAAAATCTGCTAAAAAACATGGTGTTAATGTTTTTTATTGCATGCAAACACCAGAACTTTTATTATATTCAATTTATCATGAAAATGTTACTATTTCGAGATGTTCTCAAGATTACAACCATCGTTGGCCCTTGACTTATAGATTTGTACATGGAACTCAAACTAATTTATTATTTAACGCAATTGGCATAAATTCACATCCAGATTGTTTCAGAACAAAATCAATGGAGGGAATAAAAAGGTTTTTTGGAGAGAAATATCCTTTCTTGAAATGCTTGTATCAAAGCTTAAATGGGGGCATCATTGCTCCAGGAGATAAAAAAGAAGATGTTAATTGGCCACTTTTGAGAAAAACTTGCAAAGATGATGGATTGCTACTAAAACCAGATAAATTTTTAACTGTCAATGACTTGATGTTCAAGAAACATAAAAAATATTACATTTGTAATACTTATTCCAGCATTAATGGAAAAAGATGGCATTATGTATTAGCTGTAAATTTATGGCCAAGGAGAGTAAAAGAAACATGGTTTATTCCAGAAGAATTGGGGTTCAATGAAGAATCATATGTTGCTTACGATTTTCTTGAACAAAAAGCACATTTAATAAATAAAAATAATAAAATTGAATTGGGAAAACTAAGAAAGTATGACTTTAGATACTATGTTCTATGTCCAATTTTTAATAATAAGATTTCAGTTATAGGTTGCCCAGATAAATTTATAACAGCATCTAAAACTCTAATTAAATCTATTGAATTAAATTCTGGAAAATTGGAAATATCAGTAGAATATGTTATTGGATCAACAATTAGGTTCCTAGTTTTTTCAAAAGTGAAGATTAATAGAATTGATATAGAAAATATGCCTTTAAAAGATTGGAAATACGATAAAACAACTTTCTTAGCTGAAATGACGATTCCATTTGAGAAATCAAGACTAAAAAAATTATCTATATTTCTTAATAAATAAATTCAAGGATTAGAATGAATATTTTCTATTCATAATTAGTTAAATCTAATTTTCTATTAATTCCTTTAATATAAAAATTTTTAAAGGTATTTTCCATAAGTTTTAATTGGATTTTAAAACTTTTAGACGATTAAAAATCTAATTTACATTATAATTGGAGAATTGAATTGAGATGGTCAATAAAGAGCAAGTAGAGGGCAAGCCAAGAATATTTAAGAAAGTTAAAGTAGTAATTGATTATATTCTAACAAAAACCATGGATAAACCTTTTGATAGAATTTTTAAAATTATTGGATGGTCAATCATATCATTTTGTATTTATTACTGGATTTACTTTTTTATAATCGTTAAAATTTTTGAACCACTATTATATACCACGTATATTACATCCATCTTAATTGGATTAACTCTTATTACGGGTTTGAAGTCTACCTTCTTTAACTCTTTTACGAGTATTACTTTCTACGGTTTTTTAAATGTGACTTTATTCATGATTCCCTTGGTTGATGATATTTTTAGTTTGATCGTAGGGCCAGTTTTGCATGGTGCCATTGCCGGATTTCAATTATTTCTTATATTGCATAAGAAAGCACCGATTTGTACTCGGTTTTTACTAATAGGAATGCTTTTTTATCTTACATTCATGAGTAGTTATGACAGTTTTCATCGATTTAATATCATTACTGGGTTAGAACGACTCGTGCCTACTTCTTTTACAGTAGCATATTCATTTTATGCATTAATTTTTTCAGTAGTGGCAATCTATTTTTACAAGAAAAAATATGGTATAATCGTTGAAAATTGAATTTAAATAAGTTAAAACACAATGCGAATTCCTTAGATTAAAATTATTTAAAATTTAAATTAAAA
>CAZIEC010000066.1:9555-12702 GCA_964538145.1 uncultured archaeon | reverse complement strand
AAAATTTAAAAATTCAAAAAGATGTTTTAGGATTACTCCCTTTAAAATATGATATTAGAGTATTTGAACTCTTACCCATTCACATCCAAATAGCAATAATTAAAAATCATTTGGTCATACATAGTGATCCTTTAGAAATATCAGAATATTTTTATCAATATAGAAAAAAATGGGAAGATTGCAAGCACCGTATTTTATCAAACCAGTTTAAAAGTTTTCGTGAACGTCTTTCTATTATTGAAAAAATACAAGAAAATAAGAAGTGAAATAAAGAAAATTAGAAAATAAATAAAGTACAATCCCAAAATCGCATTTTTTTTAGATTATTAGAAAGATGATTTATTGTTTTATAAAAGTATAAAAAATAATTCTCGCATTATCTGTTTGTAATTAATAGTTTTTAGTAAAATTTCTAGAAAAATAATATTAAATAAAGTTAAATGGAGGAAATTATCCTTGGTTTTAACTTTAACATTAAAAGATCATTTAGAAGGAGGATTGGCTTTACTCTTTGTCGTCATATCATTATTAATAGGGATTAGACTCATAATAAGATTTATTATATATAAAGATAAGATTCTATTATTTGCTGGGTTAACTTGGATTGGAATGGTCTCCACATGGTATAGTCCAGCATTTAACTACGTGTACGTATTAATTGCTGGAACTTCGATTAGTAATGAATTTTACCTTTGGTTGGGTTATTTTTGGATGCCATTTACGATTATATTTTGGTCATATGTTTACACGGGATTAGTGGCTAATAAGCATAGAAAGATTATCATTGGTACATGCATCATTCATGCAATAATTTTTATAATCGTATTTGACTTAATCCTATTTACAGACTACACCATTATAAGTGAGAAGAATGAACTTTTTAATGCTGATGCTTCGCCAGGATTTTCTCTTTATATTATCTCAATATTAATCATCGTGCTAATAACTGGCATTCATTTTGGTATGGCTTCTTTAAAAACTAAGGCAAGAGAAATCCAACTCAGGGGAAAATTTCTCATTATTGCTTGCTTGTCGTTCTTTTTAGGAGCTCTTCTTGATTCTGGACTAATACCATTATCTCCATTCTTATTAATCCTATCTAGATTAATCTTGATTTCTAGTGGATTTGAATTTTCATTAGGATTTTTCTTACCTAAATTCATTAAAAAGATCTTATTGAAATCATGATTAATCTTAATTATTTTCTAATATCTTCTATTATTACTTAAAAGAAAGAGAATATATTTAAAAACATAAAAACTTTAAGCATTACTATTTTCTTCAGGTATGGCACAAGCAGCTGGTCCTTGTTTTAATCTTTTACTAATAGCTTGAACTGGGCAAATATTTAAGCAATTTAAGCAAGATTTACAATGGAAATGATCAATGCCTGCCATGTGCCATAATCCATCCTCACCTTTTTTTCTGAGGATGGCAAAATCAGGGCATACAAACCAACATTGAGCACAATCAGTACATTTTTCCTCATCCCATATTACTTCCCATTCTCCCCAACTTCCCGTATTTACTTGATCGCTACCTACTTTGATGATTGTCTCATCACAGTACCATACTCCTGCTTTATCGACCTCTTTATATCCAGGTAAGCCTGGGTTAACTTGTAGCCACGGAACCTTAGTGTCGGTTATAAAATCCGTTTCGATACCTAAATCATAAATACAAGTTTCTTCAAAAGCCTGTTTAATAGCTTCTATATTTTTTGCCGCAATACTTTCTTTAAATCTTCTCATAATAGCTTCACTTAATTCTTCCACCGTAAATAAGTGTGATACTCGAATTAAAGCTCCCAAGATGATAGTATTGGTAATATTTCTTCCTAAAATATCAAGTGCTATTTGAGTAGCATTAATAGTAGCAATATTGATATCTTTTCGCTTCACTAATTCTTGAATAGTAATTTGATCCGCGGTCGTATTAACGATTAACCATCCTCCTTTAGGAACTCCTGCAGTAACATCAACTTCAGTCAATAATGAAGGATCAAGAACCATTACAAAGTGTGGGACATAAACTTGTTCGTTCGATCTAATTAAAGCTTCATTAAAACTTAATCTTACAAAACTTTCTGTGGGTGAACCCATTCTTTCAGCTCCGAATCTTGGTTGACATATACCGTAGCCCGAAAAAGCCTCTACACATAAATTTGCAGCAGTTACTCCTCCTTGTCCTCCACGTCCATGTACTCTTAAATTAATAACACCCTCTTTTAACACTTCTTGAATTTTTTCTGGTGTTAACATTAGTTTCTCATTCATCTTATTATTTATATTTTAATCTTAAATTACCAATTAAATAAATTCTTTCTTATAATTAAGTTTATTTATCTAAGAAATAATTTTTGTACCATTCCAAATTTAATTCATTAATTACTTTGCTTAAAAACTGATTAACTTTTAAAACACCTATTTCTGAAATAATGAGATTGATAAGGTTAGAGGGTGTAATGTCAAAATAAAAATTATGCACTTTTAAATTTGCAGTCAGAGAACTTTTTGGGTAAATTTCTGTTACTGGTTTTTGAACGATTATGATTTTTTGACCAAAATGACTTTTAAGGTTATATTTAAAGATACTACCTAAAGCAACAACGCTTTTTTCGGCATAGTTTGCCATACAAGCTAATGGATAAGTACCGATTTTATTAATTATTGACCCATCTCTTAAAATACTATCAATGCCAATTAACACGAAATCAATAGAATCAATAAACTTTCCCATTGCTGCATCAATTATTAAATGCGTCAAAAATTTTTTGCTTAAAATTTCTGCAGTTTTATGTCCCTCCATTAAAGGACGAGATTCAAGCACGTAGAGTTCAGTTGAATCGCTTGGAAGTTGGTTTAAAGCCTTAATAATGGTGGAACTATAAGAAATGAGCATTATTTTGGGTTTATCTTTTTCAAGATTTTCAATAAAGGATTTAAAATTAGTAATCAATAGATGTTCTTGTTTAGCTTTAAATTCTTTAAACTCAGCAATTCTGCTAAGAACGTTTTTTTTATTAATTATTTCAAGATCTTGAATAAGATATCCGATAGTATTGATTAAAGGTGCCATGCTAAGTCGACTGTCCATAATTTCTTTAGATATTTTTAAAAATGAATCTTTTATATTTTCAGATTCATC
>CAZIEC010000066.1:0-9455 GCA_964538145.1 uncultured archaeon | reverse complement strand
CCATAATTTCTTTAGATATTTTTAAAAATGAATCTTTTATATTTTCAGATTCATCCGGTACTTGATTTAAAAAATAAATAATGATTTCTAATGCTTTACCGATGAATTCACTTGCACCAGAATCAACATCTTTTCTTAATTTATCTATCTTTTCCCTAAAATCATTCATTTTACAATCAATATATGAATATCATTAAAAGAAAAAAATTTTAAAAAAAAAAATAATTATTTCTTCAGTTCTGCTACAAATATTGGAGGTATGCAAAAGTAGGCAATACTACAATCTTTTCCTTTATACTCCAATACTTTAGTAATGGCATCGTCTAGATTTTTAGCTTTTTCAAATCCTAATGTTTTTAGGACATTATCGTTTTTAGCTCCAGCTACAATTATTTTGTTTGTATTGAGAAGTCCTAATACTCCCCAATAATAAATCATTAAGGCATGTGTTCCATGATAAGCGTAATGATATCGATATTTTTCTAAATAAGTTTCATTTTGGAGATATTCATTTTCAATTTCTTTCAAATTAAAAATGTCAGGTTTTTTGCTTAGTATGTCGTAATAAAAATCAATGTAAGATGGATGTTGTTTTTTATCAAACTTTTCTTTAGCTGGATTAGAAATGATGATTATACCATCTTTTTTAAGGGGACTCATGCCTTCATATAAATTGTAAAGATATCCCAAGACTAAGCCATGCAATAAGAGAGGATTTAACGTTGAATTGACATTATAAGGCGATACATTTGGAACACCAAAAATAATCGCATCATACTGCTTATCAATAGGGACATTTAACTGCTGTTTAACTAATTTAAGAGTAGATTTATGAGTTTTTTCTATTTCACCAGCAAAAACACCTATTAAATCATATCCAGCCTTCATTTTTTTTCTAAAACTTGCTTTTATTCCAGCAGGCATCATACGTAACAAAGAAAGAGCAACCCTCCGCCAAAATGGAACTTTTTTTGATGCATCTTTCATTGGAGAATAAATTTTTTTAAAGAATCCTTTATAAAAACTATTATTTAAAACCATTTCAACTGTAAAAACCTTTATTTTATCCTTAATTGTCCTTCCCATTTTCCAAATTACTTCATGCAGCCCCGAGTTACTAGGATCCATAAAGGCACCTTCTTTAAGAACTTCAGGAGAATGATGTGGGATAATCGTTTTATAAGTTCCAAGGCCAACGATTATTGATTTCCATCCACCATTCAATGGTGTAAAAGTAATATTAATATAGATAATTAAATCGGATTCAACAGCTAATTTATTTAATTCAATCTCAAATCCTTCCTCAGTATTACCTAAAATAATAAGATTATTCTCATCACTGGCATCATGATTAAAAATATGATCCTTGAACATCTTTATTATTTTATTTCCTAATAACTTTTTCAGTTCTTTTGGTTTGCATTTTCGGTGCAATCCAGTTGCACATATGAGTGTTATATTTTCTTTCTTCACACCAATTTTAATTAGCTTTTCAATAACAACTTTAATGGCAATTGCTCTAACATCCTTCTTAGCTAATGGTAATGGGACGCTGACATCATCGAAACATATCGCAATACGAGAATTTTTATTAACTAAAGCTTCTAATTTATCATGATTTATTGGGTTATCTATTGCATTTAAAATTGCTTTTTCTTTATCTTCTATTGGAGAAATTGGATCTTTTGCATAATATATTTTTACATTATCTGGAAATTCATAGAAAAACGCATCATCTCCATAAAATATTATCTCTTTCAAGCTCACTACCCCACTTTAAAAAATTTAGTGATTGATTATTCTACTTTTATTATAGTTTTAATACATTTATTATATTCAATCTTTTCGCATAAAATAATTATTAATATCGAAATTGATTTTAATTTTTTATTCTTTTAAACTTCTGAGTCATTTGAATCAATAAAAACATTCCTAAAAGAGCAATTAAAACAAAGATAAAGGGGACTAAACCTAAACCAACACGTAAACCTATTTTTGCTAATTCTGATTGTGTTTCTACGGTTCCATTGTACCCAAAAAGCGTGATAATTGAAGTAAATATAAAAATAACAATAGAAACTGCTGGAGAAAGAAATATCGAATTAATTCCCAAAAAAATTGCACTCTTATTTTCTTTGTAAATTCTCTCATATTCATCAATTACTATACCCGTTATGGGCGTTGCTAAAATCCACCAAAAATTAATTCCTAACGTGATTATTATTAAAAGAATTAGTGATACTATTTGGTTTAAAGAAATAAATATTCCAAAATAGCTAACAAGGAGGATTCCAGTACAAATAAAAAAAGATTTTTTCAAGCCAATTTTTTTTACAATTCTTCTAGACATTATGTACAAAACAAAATTAAGAGGTAAGGCAAAAGCGCTTACAAATAAAATGAATTCACCCGGAAAATCTAAAAGATCATCCAAAATATACAGCATAAAAACTTGATGGTTAAACGCAATACCATTCATGGTAAACGCAATTATTAAAAAAGCATAATAATATTTTTGATGGATAATCCTTTTGAAAGTTATTTTTAATCCTTCCATTTGTTTTGTTCCATAACTGCGCTTGAATACTGGAAATAATGATGTGCCCAATAAATATACAAAAAAACCAGCTATTCCAAAACCTAAAAACATTAAAAAAGGTTGGATATAATTCGATGAACTTGTCAAAAAATATGATGATGAGAGAAACATGGTCATTCCAAAAAAAGTTTGAAATATTAATGCCGTACCAATAAAACTGCTTCTTTCACTATCGGATTTTGTAGATCTATATATTAAACTTTGAGCAGAGATCCCACACATGGCATTTCCAGTATCAAGAAAGCTAAATCCAAGTAAAACACAGAAAAACAATAAGAGATTATCCCACCCTGGTTGCCCTAATAATTGAAAAAAGAGCCCAGTAATAAAAAATGGCGCTGATAAATACATGAACCGCTTATACTTATTTTTTAGTGGTTTTTCTCTTGCTCTGTCAATAATAATGCCAACTATAGGATCATTAATAGCGTTAATTGAAGCATAGGATAAATGGGCATAGCCAAAAAATATTGGCTGCATTCCTAAAAAATCTGTATAATATTTTACTAGATAAGAACCTATTAGAGCCATTCCTGTTTGACCACTCACGGTTAAACCGTAAGCAATTTTTGCCTTTTTAGGAACTATTTCGCTACTCTTTTCCGTTTTATTCAAATTTTCTCCCATGATATTAAATAAACTTTAATGAATTTATAATTTATCTGGCCTATTTTTAGAAAAAAGAAAAATTATAGATCTAAATATTAATTCTAAAAATTAAATGGTTAAAATCGTGCCCAAATGAAAAATAAGATTTTATATCTTTTCACTCTTCTAAATAGAAATAATGGATTATTACAATCATAAAAAAAAGATTCATGTTAAATTAAAGCAAATATTTTAATTTTCCATTAATAATTTTTACTAAATTTCTACTTTTTTTTCAAATTTGTTTTCAATATTATCTTTTTAAAAAATTTTATATGTTCTTTTTACTTCTTTTTAAATAGAAAAAATATATTCAAAATTAAAGAATATTAATAAAGCGTGAGTTCTCCTTTATTCTTAAATAGAAGAATTTACATTCAATTTTTATTAAATTTGTTGAAAATATTAAATTGAACAACAAGGAAATGATAAAAAAAAAGTTAACAAATAATATGTCTGAATCTGAAAGATTTCCTATATTTATTGCTATAACCGAAGATCCAGAAAATACATGCGCGAAATGTTGCAAAACAAAACAAGTAATAAGTCGAATGACTGAAGACATCCCAATTTTAAAGGAGAAGTTTAAATTTATTTATAAAGATATTGATTCTAAGGATATTGTTGAGAAATTTGGAAACTTGAAATCACCGGCAATTTTAATAAATAATACAATATATTCTCAAGGGCATGTTCCCATAATGAAAAAATTAAGTAGAGAATTATTGAAAATTATCCATTAATTTTCACGATTAAGAAATTAGAAAAAAATCTTAATTATTCAAATATTTTTGATTTCATTTTTTATTTGATGAATAAACACCTTGCTGGACATCTCTTTACACACGCATTACAATTGATACAATTTTCTTTTTTTTGAAGGCTAACTTTATTTAATTCTTTTTTATATACATAAAGACCTCTAGGATATACATCAATACAAATCTTACATCCAATACACTTGTTTATATCTATATATATTTCTCCATATGGTTGTAGCTTGTACTTACCAAATAAAAAATTTATAGTCTTTTTACCTTTTTTCCAAGCTTTATCACCAAGTTCACTCTTATAAATCGGTGTTAATCCATAAAAATCTTCGGAAAGAATCAAAGCTAAAATAATTGAAAAGATAGAATTCCAGAAAAAATATATAAAATTAATCACTGAAAAAAAGAATAACAAGAAATTCGACATTAAAAAAATACTCTCTAAAATCCATGCCTTGAATAAACCTCTCTTTAATTTTACAGAAGGTAATACAAGAAGAGCTCCATATATTAAAGTTGCTAATACTAATATTGTATCAAGATAAAGATTTAATGTAAGAAAATGTAAAAATAAAAAGGTTATCCAATAAATTATTGAAGTTAATGAGAATAAGCTAAAAAAATAAAGATTTCCTATTTCAAATCTATTTTTAATAGTAAATTTTATTGTTCTTTGTTCTTCAGTTTTTTTATATTGATTTTTAATAAAATTGGGGATATCTTTTGCCCTTACAGGACCAAATAATGCTGTCCAGTTGGTCTTTTTCTTGATTTTGACAGGATCTATGCCTGGAGCGCTCAATTGTGGCAAAATTAAAGTTCTATGGTCCACTAAATTATTAATATTACTTGTTTTTATTATAGAAATGACGGATTCAGTTTTAAAATCATCTCCACACGCTCCACACCATGCATTAATTCCATTAGATGGAGATATTAATAGATAATAATCAAGTTCTTTAATTGATTTAAGAACTCGCTTTACCGTTAAAATAAAATTACAAGTCAATAAAACAGGGCTATTATGGTCAGGTTTACCAATTTTAATTAATGTTGGTTCTGTAGAAAACCAATCCATCTAAAAAAATAAGCTCCAAACAATTTAAGAGAGTTTTTTAAGCTTATTTTGCATCATCCCGTAATTTTTTTGCTCTAATAACAATTAATGAATCGTATAAATAATGTTTTCTTTCAATTATTTCAAAATTACCTTTCTGTAATTTTTCATCAATCTCATTTAATGATCTTGTGGATAAATGAGTTTTAAAAAATGTTATAAGCAATAACGGTATTCTTATTAGTTCAAATATAAGTTTTTTCCAAATTTTTTTAGGTTTAACCTCGTCGATTAGAATTAATTCTCTATCATCTCTCAAGACTCTAAAAATCTCTTTTAAACAAAAGTATTGCTCTTTCTTATAAAGTTCGCTAAAAACTAAACTCGCAATTACTTTATCAAACATGTTATCTTCAAATGTAGAGTCCATTTCGATTATTGCCAGTTTTAAAATCTTAATTTTTTTTAATAAACCCATTTTTTTTAGTTTATCCCTTGCTATGCTCAACATTTTATCAGAATTATCAAAACCAATACATTTTATTCCCTTTTTAGCGCATAATATGGCTATATTCCCTGTTCCCATCCCTATTTCTAAAACTAAATCTTCAGACTTAACATAATTTTCAATTATATCTTTTTGGATGTTGTCCAATTTTTTAAATGTTAACAGCTGAATTCCTTTATCATATTTTTCAGCTTTTTTCTCAAGAGCTAGCATGTAAACATAAGACATTTTAAAGCAAAATAAAATAATTTTAAATTATTTTAAGTTAATGATGAAAAGTTATAATTATTAATTGAATAAACATCGTCCATTTATTAATAAATATTATTCATTGATGATTTTTAAGAAATTTTCTCATCCTTAAAAATATTTAAAAAAAATGAATGAAAAATCATCATATAATAACAATTTGCCTAAGTTTTTGATTCTAATTCTTTTATGAGTTTTAATGTTAATTCTAAAACATTCTTTAATCCCGTCTTAGAAACAATTTCCATGTTATCCTTTTTTGAGTGCACATATTTCATTACTCCTCCAGAACCAACCCAAATGGTTTTAAAACCGTTATTCGCAAAAACTAAATTATCTACCCATGCTCCAGTAGGGATATAATATTCTCTTACATCTAAGCCTTGTTCTTTCCCTATTTTTAGAAATAAGTCTGTTAATTCATTTTTTATTGATTTTTTAGGAATTCCATGAGCAGTTAAAATTCTAATTTCGTTATGCCCTCCTGCCAGATCATAATTAATGATGTAAGTATTTTCTTTAGATAATTCTTTTTGATGTTTATTAAAATAATCAATTGCTCCTCCAAGATTTAATTCTTCTGAACTAGTGAAAAGAAAGATAAGATTGGACTTAATATCATTGTAATTTTTGAAAAATCTTGCTAATTCTAACAAGATGGCAACTCCGGTTGCATTGTCAAGTGAACCAATAGATTTATTCTCTGTTTTATTGAAAAAATTAACAATTCCTATTAGAGAAAAGATAACTGTAAGATAAAAAATTATCATTTCAACAATTGAAAAGCTTAGACCTAAGGTCAATTTTAAAATTCCTAATACAATTATTGCAAGCATTAAAAATAAAGTTCCAAAAACAGGAATCATTATTATTAACATTCGTACAGCTGTAGGAAATGATTGAGATTTAGTGTCATAATGTCCGATGAAAATAAAAGTATTTTTTGCACCAGAGTGAGGAATTTCACAAATAATGTTTTCAGTTTCAATATTCTTCTTAGCATTCCTATATAATCGAATTTTATTGGAACCAGCAGTTCCTAATAACTTAAAAACGAAAAAAATGATTAATCCTGCCAAAATAATGCTAATTAATGGTAGAATTGCAAGAAAATATCCAGTAAGAATTATAATAATCCCAATAATTACAAATGCATATCTTATGAGGTTCCATATAAATGTTGATGTTAAGAATTTTTCTCGTTT
This sequence comes from uncultured archaeon, assembly GCA_964538145.1. Lineage (GTDB taxonomy): Archaea > Asgardarchaeota > Lokiarchaeia > Sigyniarchaeales > SOKP01 > SOKP01. The sequence goes on along the minus strand of CAZIEC010000066.1, from coordinate 2,419 downwards.
TATTTCTTTAAATCCAATTTTTTGTAATTCTTCAATGATAAATTCTCTAGCTTTTGCTTCACCCTCCGAGCCTACTAATCGAGGAAATGATAGTTTTTCTACATCCTTATAAACTCGATTTTCGTCAATATTCATTATTATTTACCTAAAGGTTTTTTGCATTATCATTAATAATGACATTTAAATCATTCTATTCGATTAAGCATGAGACCTATCGTGAAATAAAGCTTATATTAAGAATCCAAGAAATTTTTAAGATAATTTTCAATTCTTAAAGTTAAAGAAATATTAGCAATTAAGCAAATCTTTATTTTTTAAAAATTTTTTTATATTTTAAATTGTTTTCAGTGAATATTTACATTTTTTAAACGCATTCTCAAAATATTTTATAATTTTTTTTAACCTTTCTTTAATAAATCCAAAATAATTGAAGAATTAGGAATTTTTTGATAAGAGAGTTACGAGAAATCTAATTCGACATTTTTACAAGTTTATAAAAAAATTTAACTTCTCAATCGTTAAAGTTTTAAATTTTTCACAATTCAAAATCTCATATATGAGCCAAGAAAACTCTACAATTTCACTGAAAGATCTTAGTTTTATAGATCAAATAAAAACTATGGCGGTAATTGGTCCTTCAGAAAAAAGAAACTTCTTTTTTTTAAGAAGTCACCAACAAAGTTTCAAAGGCAAATTATATGCTGTTCATAAGAAAATTAAATCTATTCCAGGATTTGATGATGGAACTCAAGGAAAGATTTATACTTCAGTAAAAGAAATCCCCGAAGATGTTGATTTTGTATTTATTGCTGTACCTGCTAGTAAAATTTTAGGCGTAATTGATGATTGCGTGGAAAAAGGAGTAAAATTAGCTAGTATATTCACAGCAGAGTTTTCTGATTCAGGAACAAGAGAAGGAATCGAATTAGAAAGAGAGTTAGTTCGTAGAGCTAAAAATAAGTTAAGAATTCTTGGACCAAATGGATTGGGTTTATTTTACCCTAAATTAGGTATCGCTTGGAGAAATTTTTTTCCAAAACAAGCTGGAAATGTTGGATTTGTAGCCCAATCAGGAGGCATTTGTAATATAGTCATTTACACAGGAATGGAAATTGGAATAAATTTTTCAAAAGTTTTTTCAATGGGAAACGGAGCAGATTTAGACGCTGTAGATTTAATCAACTTTTTAAACCATGATTCTGATACAGAAATAATTTTGTGTTATATTGAAGGAATTAAAAAAGATAGAGGGAAAGCCTTTAAACAACTCTTAAATACAATAAAGAAACCATTGGTTATTTTAAAGGGAGGCAAAACAAATACAGGATCAATGGCAGTAAAAACTCATACAGCTTCATTGTCCGGTAATCAAATAATTTGGAAATCTATTTTTAAGCAATATAATTTAATCGAAGTTGATTCATTAGAAGAACTCATCAATGCAGCATTACTCATAGATTTTTATGGAATAAGAAGTTATGAGAATGTTGCGGTATTAAGTATCAGTGGTGGTTATGGTGTAATAATGGTTGATCTCATTGAGAAGTATGGCCTTAAGATTAAACCATTTAAGGAAGAAATAGAAGAAAGAATAAAAAAGAAATTATTAATGCGTGGAACGAGTCCAAAAAATCCAATAGACATATCTGCACAATTATTTCAAAGTGAAAGTGTAAAAGAAATAGTTGATATTGCTTTATCTGATGAAAATATAGATTGTCTTGTAATGGACTTGCCAAGTTATTATTTTGATCAAAAATATTCATTTAGAAAGGATTCAGATTTTGAAAAAAATTTAATAGATACAATGTGTTTAGGACATGTTCACGGAAAATCCCTAATACCCATAATTCAAGAAACTCATTGTCCAGATATGGCAATTAGGATTAGACATATTTTAAGAGAAAAAAAAGTTCCAGTTTTTAAACAACCATTGGAAGTAATTCCATTACTAGCAAAGATTACAAATTATTATAAAAAGCTAAAAGAAAAATAAATCTTCATTCTACTCACTAAAGACGTGTAAATGAATAGTTTTAATTATTAAAATTCTTTAAATTGTTTAATTTATTTATTAATTAATGAAAAAAGAAAATCTCATTCGTAAGCAAGAATGCTTTGAAGATTTTAATTAGTCAAAAGTTAAAAATTTTCACATTTTTTAAATAAATAATATTAAAATCTAAGAATTTTTTAATATATTTATAAAGAAATTCGATTTTTCAATTAAATTTCTCGCAATTCGATAAACTGATAAAAATGGAAAATGAAACAGAAAAACTAAAATTAACTTTAAAGAGATATAAAGCTATTTTAGAATACGTGCCCATACCTATTTATATATTGAAAAAACATGATGATGATTTAATTTTAGTTTATGCCAATAATGCAGTTTATAACATGACTAAAGGAAAGATTG
>CAZIEC010000065.1:0-13194 GCA_964538145.1 uncultured archaeon | reverse complement strand
TATTTTAATAAAAAATAATAAAAAAAAATTATAATTCTCCTAAGAATATGCCATACAATAGCCCTGAAATCACAGAAAATAGGAAAAAAATAATAAAGTAAATCCCTACTCCTTTCCATTTAAAGAATCGACTATTTGGCACCATTGAAACAACATCATAAGGTTGTCCCATCATAAATGATAACGCAGTAGATCGTGACATGCCTTTTTCAAGGAGTGATTTAGTGAGAACGACTTCAACTAACGTAGGAGTATATAAAGGTCCACCTACAAGAGCTCCTATAAATAAGCCAGTATAACCTGTTAAGAATGGTGCAATAAGCTCATCAGGCAAATATGCTGCTATATAGCTAACAATGACTAATCCTAAGAGTAAATAGGGTAAAATCGCTTTGACCATTTGCCAAGTATATTTATAAGAGCCTAATATTCTTTCATGAATATCGTTATCAACTAATGTCCCTTGTACTTTACCAACGCGAACGCCTTCATATTTCTTTTCAATCTCTCGAGCCATTTTTGTTTTAGCATAGATTAATCCACATATTATAGCAGCTATAAACGAAAAAATATATCTTAAAGCTACTAAATCCCACCCGACATAATCACCTGTAATCCAAAGAGTAAGGAAATTAGCCGCAGGTGCCATAAGTAAGAATGTCATTGCCACTCCTGCCCCAGCCCCAGCCATCAAGATACCTGCATAAACAGGTATTACCGAACAACTACATGTAATAAAAACAGGTGCTAATAATGCAGCAATAAAGTAATTTCGAATTTTACCAGGTCCTAAATATTTAAAGATTAAATTTTGAGGTATAAATTCTTGAATGATCCCGGATAGTAAAAATGCAAATGTTAAGCTAACACCAGCATGTTTAAAATAATCGATTACATACATTATAGGAACTAGATACCACTGATATTGGGAATAATCAACCCCTTTTTCAGGTACAGGCGAAATTACTAATTCAATTTTACTCCATATTATCCATCCAAAAATAAATACTATAAAAGCAATACCCACAATCGTCCTTAGCTTTTCCTTGGAATCAACCAATTCATTCACTTCCAATTAATTTAAATGAATAACTTCTTTAAATTTAGTTTTAAGCTTTTTAATCGTAGGAACATGACCTTGACTTACCAAAATATCATTTATAATAACCGCTGGTCCTTGAAGAATACCATATTTTTCAACAATATCTTTAGATGTGATATCGCGATGAGAATATTCAATTTTATCCTTATATTCTGGGAAATCTTCTAGCATTTTTTCAAGATTTTTTCTTGTTTTTTTGCATTTAGCACATGGTTCTGCTGGTCCTAATGTATAAATTATTATTTTTTCCATTTTTTCTACCTTTTTTTAAACTTGAGATGTGCTTTAATAGTTGTTAAACATTTAAATTTAAATATATTCATTCCAATTTAAATTTTTTTAAATCAAAATATTAAAATTTAAAATGAAAAAATAATTATTAAATTCTAATGACAACAGATAGCTTAAAACATTATTTGGAATCAATAGGTTTTAAAACATCAAGTAATGTTTTTATAAGGAAACATAGAGTTTTTATAGAAAAACTAAAGGAGGATCCAAAATTCGACGAAGAATATAATATCCATAATGCATTATCGAATAAAAAAAGATTCTTAATATATAAAATTCTTGAACAGCATCCGATGTGTACTTGTGCATTAGCAAAAATATTTGATACTACAGATGGGGCCATCACACATCATTTAAAGATATTAGAAAAAGCAGGTTTAATTATTGGAAAAAAAGCGGGATATTTTACATCATATTATACCAAAGAATCTTTAATGAAACATATAAGTGAATAAAAAGAAAATGGAAATAAAAAACTAAATTTGTGCAAAGAAAATAAATGAACAAAAAAATATTATCCAAGATGTAAAGAAAGTTAAAGTTGATATTTACGTACCCCTAAGTGTATGCGTATATCAATAGTAAAATTTTATGAACTTAGTTTTTCAAGTTTTACCATGTAGATTTAATTTTCGGGACTCCTTTGAATCTAAGTATTTTGTTTCAAATTTAATATATTTATTATGTTTTGTTATAAAATTAGTACAAAAATCTTCTTTATTTAAATCTTTATCAAATTTGTTTATTGTTTCTCGTTTTTGAAAGTAAAGCCATTAAATACATAAAGGTCATATTTAGTACTTTTTACGGGATCATTTAAAATCTCATGGGCTCCATGTATTTCCATAATTTTTCATTTGCGTTCTTTTCCTTTTCATTCTTATCAGAATGATACTTTTTTGTTAATCTGCCACAAGCTAATTTAATTTAAATTCTGGAAGCAATTTTTCCAAAACCAAGATTTTCATAGAGCACACGTATTTTGAAGCAATTCCATAAAAATCAATTTTACACCATACTTATAATTGATAATATAGAAAGATCTTAAATATTATTTTTCTCAACTCAATAACAATCTCAACTTAATTAAAAATTTAAAAATTTAAACTATAAATAGAAAACCATCACTCTCTTTAATTTTTTCTACATTTATTCCTCTCTTAAAATTAAAAATAAGGTTTTTTCTTTCATTTTCGGCAAAATAATAATACTATGATAAAACTTTTTTGATTTATAAGATTATAATTATAAAAGAAAAGTAATTGATTATGCCCGATAATATCCTAATACGAGGAGCTAGACAAAATAACCTAAAGAATATAGATGTAGAGATACCAAGAAACAAACTTGTAGTTATAACTGGGATTAGTGGGAGTGGAAAATCCTCGCTTGCCATGGACACTTTATATGCTGAAGGACAGCGTAGGTTTCTGGAATCATTATCTAGTTATGCAAGGCAGTTCCTTGGCGAAATGGATAAGCCTGATGTCGATTCTATTGAAGGTTTGTCTCCCGCAATCGCAATTGAGCAGAAACCCCTCTCAAAAAATCCACGCAGTACTGTTGGCACTGTCACGGAAATTTATGATTATTATAGATTACTTTATGCGAATATAGGCATACCACATTGTCCAAAATGTGGTAGAGAAATCAAGCCTCAAACACCTCAACAAATAATAGAAAGAGTATTAAATTCCATTAAAGAGGGCAAAAAATTCATAATTAAAGCACCCGTCGTCAGGGATCGAAAAGGAGAATATAGAGAATTGCTTAATGATTTGAAAAAACAAGGATATGTTAGAGTTGAAATTGATGGAATTCAATACACTCTTGACGAAGAAATTCCGATGGAAAAACATGTCAAGCATACAATCAATGTAATTGTCGATAGACTCGTGATGAGGCAAAATATCAAGGCAAGATTAGCGGACTCCATTGAAACCGCATTAGAATTAACAGAGGGTATTGTGATAATCGAAATTCTGGGAGAAGGAGAACAAATATATTCTGAACATCTTGCTTGCGTGAATTGTGGCATTTCTCTACCACCAATTGATCATAAGATGTTTTCTTTTAACATTCCTCACGGAAGCTGCAGGTATTGTAATGGTTTAGGAACAGTAATGGAATTCGATTATGATTTAATTTTAGGTAATGATATAAATGTTCCATTAAAAGATACCCCCATTAGGAATATTCCAGGATTTGGAAGTGATAACTCTTATTCTTGGCAAATGATAAGACAAATTGCCAAGCATTATGGTTTTGATGCTGATAGAACTCCCATTCGTGAAATTAAACCTGAAATCTTACACAAAATTTTGTTTGGTACTGGACAAGAAGCAATTAGTTTTCATTTTGTTGGCGAAGATAATTCACGCTATAATGCTAATAATGGAACATCATCAAGAAGTTTAAAATTTACTCGACCTTTTGAAGGCATAATTCCAATGCTTCACAGAAGGTACATGGAAACTAATTCTGAATTTGCTAGGGATTTTTATGAAAATTTCATGAATCAAGTAGAATGTCCTCAATGTCACGGGCAAAGATTAAAGCCTGAAAGTTTAGCAGTTACCATTAATGGATTAAATATTGCGGAACTTTCTGACCTTTCAGTAAAAGAAAGCATTGAGTTTTTTAATAAATTGGAACTTAATGAAGTCCAACAAAAAATCGTTAAAGAAGTTTTAAAGGAAATTAAAGATCGATTATCGTTTTTGGACAATGTAGGTTTAAATTACATTACTTTAAGCCGTAGATCAGACACTTTATCAGTAGGAGAGGCTGAGAGGATCAGATTGGCAACTCAACTTGGATCAAGCTTGGTAGGCGTTCTTTATGTTCTTGATGAACCTTCTGTAGGCTTACATCATAGAGATATTCGCCGTCTAATAAAAATGCTGAAAAAATTGAGAGACTTAGGAAATACCGTGGTTGTAGTTGAACACGATGATGAAATCATGAGGAATGCTGATCATATCATTGACTTAGGACCATTAGCCGGAGAACATGGAGGTGAAGTGGTAGCACAAGGGACTGTCGAAGAAATTCTCAAATCAAAAACTTTAACTGGGAAATATTTATCTGGCAAAAAGAAAATTGAAGTTCCTAAACAACGAAGAAAAATTACTGGAGATTTTATCGAAATTCGAGGAGCACGAGAAAATAATTTAAAAAACATAAATGTCAAGATTCCTTTGGGAGTGTTTACTTGCGTTACTGGAGTTTCAGGGGCAGGAAAAACCAGCTTAATCATTGATTGTCTTTACAAGGGTTTGCATAATATAGTTAATAAGCGTAGTTCAAAAGTGAAGCAAGGAAATTTTGATGAAATAATAGGTCATGAAAAAATTGATAAAATTATCAATATAGACCAATCTCCAATAGGTAAGACTCCAAGGTCGGTTCCAGCAACATATACAAAAGCATTGGATTATATTAGAGAGATTTTTGCTAGCCTTCCAGAGGCAAGAGAAAGAGGTTATAATAAGGGAAGGTTCAGCTTCAATACCCGCACTGGTCATTGTAAAAAATGTAAGGGAACGGGCTATATCTTGAAAGAAATGTATTTTCTCCCAGATGTTTATATTAAATGTGATTTATGTAAGGGTAAAAGATATAATGCTGAAACTTTAGAAATAAAATATAAAGGAAAAACTATTTCTGATGTTTTGAACATGACATTCCACCAAGCATTAGAATTTTTTGATAGTTATCCTAATTTGAAACGAACATTAAAGACCGTAGTCGATGTAGGACTGGGATATCTTCAATTGGGACAGTCATCCACGACATTAAGTGGTGGTGAATCTCAAAGACTAAAAATTGCTCGTGAATTACGGAAAACTAGCACTGGAAATACATTGTACATTTTAGATGAACCTACTACGGGATTACACATGTATGATATTCAATTTTTATTAAGAGTGCTTCAAAAATTAGTTGATAAAGGTAATACAGTGATAGTCATTGAACATAACATGGAAATTATTAAATCTTCAGATTATATCATAGATTTAGGACCAGAAGGTGGAGAAAATGGTGGTAAGATAGTAGCACAAGGGACTCCAGAAGAAATAATAAAAAATAATAAATCATATACGGGAAAATATCTGAAAAATTATTTAAAAAAAGATTAAAATACAATAGAATTACCATATATTCTTATTTTTAGCAATTTTCTGAACTAATACGTGTTAAATTCGTATTTCATAAAAAAATTTGATTTGATTAATTATGTTAATTTGATTCTGATAATTGATCGTTCTAATATATAGATAAAAGTCGATATTCTAAAATAATAAATAAAACTTTTGCTATAAGTTTGATAAGTAAGATGATATTAATTAATTTAAAATTTTTTTATAATGAATCTTGTAAAACTTAAATTTTTCAAGTAAATATAGAAAAGAATGGGTTTAAATGTGTTTAATAAAATTCACATAATTTTATAAAAAAATAAACACATCCGTCCGGTTAGAATTTTAACAGAAATATATCATCAAAGCAATGATAAAATTATAAATGATTATAATAAAACATTTGAAATAGAAAAAATAAATACAATAAATGAAAAAATATATAATGATTCCTGAAATACAATTGAGATATTTATTCTTGTCAATAACCGTAAATAAATGCGTTATTTAAATACTCTTTAAAAAATGAGAAATAAAGCTTCAAGTATGGTATATAATTAAATGAATTAAAGGTGCATGTTTATTTGGTGGATCCACGACAAAGTTTTAATAAAATAAAAAAATTAGAAGAGGCTTGTAAATTAATATCCAATTATACTCCTATTCCATATCAATGTTTAGATGATAAGAAAAATATCCTAGAAGTCAATCAAGCATGGCTCGATATATTCAAATTCAATAAGGTTGAGATCATTGGAAAAAGCTTCTGTGAATTATTGGACCATCAAAATACAAAATTATTTGAATCGAAGTTCTCCCATTTTAAAAATAATGGCGTCATCCAAAATTTGGAAATTGAAGTTAATAAACAAAAAAATGATTACAAATTAATTTCAATGGACGGAATCATTGAATATGATGATAAAGGTAATTTTAAGCACGCACACTGCTTTCTAAAAGATATAACAAAGTTCAAAGAAATAGAAAACAAACTGAAAAATAGCAACAATTTTCTATCAAATATTTTATCTAGTATTCAAGATGGAATTAGTGTTCTAAATAAAGATTTAGATGTCATTATGGTTAATTCCACAATGGAACGATGGTATTCGCATTCAATGCCTATAGTGGGAAAGAAATGTTATGAAGTTTACCATGGATTAGATAAACCCTGCGATGCATGTCCATCTTTAAGAGCTCTTGCTACAAAAAAGCCCGCTCTTGAACTTGTACCTAAGAGAGGACCAAATCAAGAAATAAATGGTTGGTTAGATTTATATGCGTTTCCATTAACTGATGAAGAAAGCGACAAAATAATTGGAGTAATAGAATATGTCAGAGACATTTCAGATAAAAAAAAAGCTGAAAAAGAATTAAAAGATTCTGAGGAAAAATATAAATATATTTTTGAAAATGCTCAAGTAGGTTTATACTGGTCTAGAGTTAGCGATGGCAAAATTCTAGAATGCAATAATATATTCGCAAAAATACTCGGGTATGATACAAGCAATGAATTATTAGGAGATTTTTTTGCTTCTGAACATTATGTAAATCCTAATGATCGTCAAAAGATTATAGAAGAAATAAAAAGACACGGGAGCGTGAGTGGATACGAAATAAATGTTACTAAACGAGATGGAACTCCTATTTGGTTAAGCATTTCTGCAAGAATAATTGAAGATCGAATTGAAGGAGCTGCCATCGATATTACCAAGCGTAAAAAGGCTGAACAAGAATTAAAAGAATCTGAAAGAAAATATAAAGACGCTTTTAATAAAATCAATTTTTTCAAGGATCTATTGGCTCATGATGTAAAAAATATATTCAATAATATAAACATGGCAATTCAGATGATTGGATTGCAAAAAAAACAAAAAGAAGAGACGACGGTGACTCCAAGCGAAGAAGAATTAATTAATATGATTAGAATCCAATTAGAAAAAGGAATTAAGTTAATTTCTAATATCCAACGATTGTCAGAAATAGAAAAAGGTGAAAAAATAAAAAAAGTAATTGATCTTAAACAAGTGATTAATACTTCACTCCAATACATCCAAACACGATTTCAAGAGAGAAATATTGAAATTATAAGAAAGATGCCTAAAGTAATTCCTCGAGTTTTGGGTGGGGAATTGCTAATTGATGCCTTTGAAAATATCTTGCTCAATGGAATCGTACATAATAACAGTAAAATAATTAGACTAGAAATTATAGTTTCCGAAATTCATGAAAATGGCTTGGCTTGGGTTAAAATCGAATTTAAAGATAATGGAATTGGTGTTGAAGATGAAAGAAAAAAGAACATTTTTAAACGTAAATATACAAAAAATAATAAGAATGGCGGAATGGGGATTGGATTATCTCTGGTAAAAAGTATAATTGAAAGTTATGGAGGACGTATTTGGGTTGAAAATCGAATAAGAAAAGACCATCGTCAAGGAAGCAATTTTGTCATGCTCTTGAAAAAAGGTTGATTTAAAAATAAATTAAAAATACTTTTAATCATCAATTAAATTCATTAATTCTTAAAAATAACCACTTTAAAAATAAAAAAGATTTTTAACTGTCTTTTAGAATAAAGTATTTTTATGTTTTATATTTTCTAAAAGAAAAAGAAGAATTACAATTCGAATTTTAAACAATAAATTAATTTCTTATAAATATCTTTCAATAAAATGAAAAAATGATCAAAAAGAAAAAACTTTTCTTTAAATTCTCTAGCTTAAATCTTAGAAAGTAGAAAATATTGTCTTATAATTTAGCAAAAAAATTATCGGTATGAGGAAGTTAAAAATCGAAATATTTCTAAATTTTAAATTACTTTCTTATTTGTAAAATAGTATTTATTCTAATCATGTATTCTAAAATATAAATGGTGGATAACGTGTCAAATAAATCTGAAGATAAAATCATCCGAGCACCCATTGCCTGTATTCTGGGACACATAGATCATGGCAAAACCAGTCTATTGGATTATATACGAGGTACAGTGGTGCAAAAGCGCGAGGCAGCAGGGATCACGCAACATATTGGAGCTTCATATTTTCCAACAGAGAGCATTGTTGATTTCCTTCGTAGATCAAAAAAAGAATTTGCCGAAAAAAAATTCATTTTACCAGGCATTTTAGTTGTTGACACGCCAGGACATGCCGCATTTCTGAACTTGCGAAAAAGAGGTGGCGCTGTTGCGGATATTGCCATATTGGTAATTGATGTTACTGCTGGTCCAATGCCGATAACATGGGAATCAGTTCGCATCTTGAGAGAACGCAAGACACCGTTTGTCATTGCTGCTAATAAAATTGATAGGATTTCTGGTTGGAAGCCGAATAAAGATGCTGATTTTTTAGATACTTATAAAAAGCAGAAACCACACGTGAGAGAATTTTTAGATGAAAAAATTTTGGGAATAATGGGCGATTTTCTTGAAGAGGGATTTAAAGGCATCGATAGGTATGATAAAATAACTGACTTTACAAAAAAGATAGCCATCGTGCCTACTAGTGCAAAAACAGGGGAAGGCATCTCAACGTTATTAATGATCCTCATGGGTTTAGTCCAACAATATTTAACGAAAAATTTGAAATTTTCAGAAGGTCCAGCGAAAGGCGTCGTTCTAGAGGTGAAGAAAGAGAAAGGGCAAGGAGTAACGCTGGATGTTTTAATATATGATGGCGTACTCAGAAAGGGTGATGAGTTTATCGTTGGTGGACTTGATAAACCAGTGAAATCCAAGGTTAGAGCATTATTGCGTCCAAAACCTTTGGATGAAATAAGAGATCCAAGGCAAAAATTTGATTCTGAAAACTTTGTAAGCGCTGCGGCAGGTATAAAAATACTTGCTCCAAATATTGATAATGTAGTTGCTGGGTCTCCATTTCGAGTAGTAGCTGACCCAACAGAAGAAGAAAAAATTTACGAGGAAATTGAACAAGAAATACAGAGCATAAGGATAAAAACAGATAAGGCAGGTGTAGTGTTAAAAGCAGATACATTGGGTTCTTTAGAAGCCTTGGAAAATCACTTTTCTAAACACGGTGTTAAAATAAGCGTGGCAGATGTAGGTCCCATTAAAAAAGAAGATGTGATAAATGCTAACATCGTGAAGAATTTAGATCCATATTCAGCGGTCGTATTGGGATTTAATGTTCCAATCCTACCAGAAGCGCGAGAACAAGCCACCATAAATAACATAAGGATATTTACCAATAATGTTATCTACAGATTACTAGAAGATTACATCCAGTATGCTGAAACGCGAAAAGCGGAGGATACTGCTAAGGGATTAAGCGAGTTAATTTTACCAGCAAAACTAAAAATGTTACCTGAATACATCTTCAGACATTCTAATCCTGCTGTATTTGGGGTTAGGGTTGAGGCCGGAATTTTATATCCTAAAGTACCATTAATAACTAGCACTGGAAAAAGACTTAAAAGAGTCCATCAAATTCAAGATAAAGGCAAAACTCTTGAAAAAGCTGGAAAAGATGCAGAAGTCGCCATATCGGTTAGGGGGATTGAAATTGGAAAAGATGTTGATAAGGATGAAATATTATATGTCAATGTACCTGAATCTCATGTAAGGCAATTAATGGGGAAATTTTTAGATGAGCTGAGTTCGGACCAAAAACAAGCCTTAAGAGAATACATCACGCTAATGCGTAAGATAAACCATCCTTGGTGGGGAATGTAATCTTTTTTTAATTAATCATTCAAAAATCATCCCTTGTTTTAAAATTAAATTAATTATAACTTTAATTGTCATGAGAACTTAAAGATATAAGATGAATAAAATTGAACAAATTTTTGAAAATGTTTTATCGAGGATAAAACCTACAAATGTTGAAATCTTATTAATCCAAAATATCGTTCAAGAATTAAAAACGCTCATAAAAACCAGAGCAGAACAACTAAATATTAAATTCACGACTATATGTCCACAAGGATCGACAGGGATCAAGCAAACTCAATTAAAAACTGATTTTGACATAGATCTCTTTATTGGATTGAATTATGAAGAGTTCAAATCAAAATATGATGGGATCAGTAAAACAAGAGCAAAAAAAGCGATAAAAAAAGATTTCTTCTACTTGTGTGAAAATTGGATAATTCAAGCTTTACATGGCACTAAATTTAAAGATCCCGTTTTATTTTTCGCAGAACATCCCTACGTGCGTGTAAATTACTTTCATGATGGAAAGAAAATAAAAATTGACATCGTGCTTTATTTTGACTTGCCAAAAGAGTATATCATGAAAAATGGCCCAATTACAGCCGTGGATAGGACTCCTTGGCACGGAAAATTCATAAAAGAGAATTTAACTGAAAGACAAAAAGATGAAGTGCGATTATTAAAACAATTCTTCAAAGCATGTTATTGTTATGGAGATAAAAGTCCAATTGGAAGATGCGGATTCATTGGATATAGTGCTGAATTATTAATTCATCATTTTAAATCATTACAAAATCTTTTTGAAAATTTTAACTCACTTAAAAATATGGCAATAGACCCAATAAAACGAAGAACATACGATCAATTGAAAAAAATTGAAAGGTTCAAGGACGATTTTCTTATCATAATAGATCCCGTAGATCCTAACAGAAATGTAGGCTCCTCAATATCTAAAAGGGCTTATGATTACTGTAATGTTAAAGTAAAAGAATTCTTAAAAAATCCTAAGGAAACATTTTTTGAAATTCGCCCAATCCCAGAATTTAATCCTAAAGCATTTGAAAATTCTACAATTGATAAATTATTCATAATTGAATTCAAAAATGAGGATCCAAATGTCCATTATACCATTAATCGAGATAAATTATATTCTTTAGGACAATCAATTAAGGCTAATGGAGAAAAAGAATACACGCACGCAAAAAAATTTGGTAGAATCGAATTTGAGGTCTATTTTGAAGAAGAACAAGAAGAATATAACATCGCTTTATACTGTGATGAACCCATCATTCCAAGAACATATTTGAGAAAAGGGCCTCCCATTAATTCTCGTTATCACGCAAAAAAATTCATGGAAAAGAATCCCAACTATATCATTAAAGATGGCTATTTATGGGTAGAAGATTTGCATTCACATGTTAATTTTTTAGATTTCTTAAAGGATTTTGTTCCAGAAAAAAGTCCAAAAAACCTTAAACTATTAAATATTTCAGATGCTAAGAATTGCATTACAAGTCCTGGTAAAAAAGCATTATACCTTTTAGATGAGTTAATTTTACCGTTAGTCTTGTTTTGAATTAATAATTTATCATGCCTCCGTGAATTTAAGAAAATCTTTTTATTAATCATGTTTTTAAAATAGATAATTTGTAAAAAAATAAATTAATATTAATAATGAAATTGAGTGAAAAAAAATGGGTAAAACATTAACCCCAATGCAAAGGTTATTAAAAGCTGTTTCTTACCTTAAACCAGATCACGTGCCAATACTCTTTTTTCCCGAATTCGATTTACTTGCAGATTTTGCCGGGAAAAAAGTTAAGGAATATTTAGCAGATGTAGATTTGCAACTTGAAACTGGAGAACGATTCAAGGAAAGATTTCCTGATGCAACTTGTGCCGTTTCTGTTTATCAACCTTATGCTGTCGCAGAAGCGCTAGGTTGCAAATTAATGGAACCAGAAGATCTCATACCTTCCGTTATTGAACGCCCAATTAAAAAACCAAGCGATATAAAAAATTTCAAACCCCCAGAAAATCCTTGGGACGCACCTGGCACGGGTGATTGGTTAAAAAAGATTGAATATTCGATTGAAGCTGGAAATAAACCGATTGGAACTGGTGAATTCGGCCCGGCTGAGATTGCTTGCTTGATATATGGCTATGATAAATTCATGTTTCACATTGTTACCAAACCAGAATTAATGCACGAGCTGTTAGAAAAATGTACAGAATTTGTTATAAACTTTCAGAAAGAATGGATAAAAATCATTGGTGGTTTTGCTTCAATTATTCTAATAGCTGATCACGTGAGCGGATTTATCAATAAAAAACTTGTGGATGAATTTTTCGCCCCTTATCATGAAAAATTATGTAGCGAATTAAAACCATTCTGTGGAGCATTGTTCTATCATTCAGAAAACCGTAGTGACCATTTTCTTGCTGATATTGGGAAATGGGGATATTCTTTATTTCACGGTCAGGAATGGGGTGATTTAAAATGGGCAAAACAAGTAGTAATGAATGCTGAAAAAAAATTCGCTCTTGTAGGTCAAATACCGGGACGAGATGTAATGTTAAGAGAACCCGATGATAAAATCGTTCAGCAAAAAATAATTGAAAATATAAAAATCCTCGGACCAGGAAGTGGTTATATCTTGTCAACGGGTGGAGGAGTTAACAGAGGAACCCCGCTTAGAAGACTGGACATGATGATCGAAATGGCAAAAAAATATGGGCGCTACAAGACAAAAAAAGAACTTTTTGAAGTAGAGGAGTAAAAAGTTTACGAAAATTTATTCAAGATCATCTTTTTAATGCTTATTATTAAAAATTATAGTTTTACAAATTGATTTAATTATAATATTTCCGAATTTTAGGAAAAATGAACAAGACTATTTAGAAAATTCAAGAAAAATATTCATGTTTACTCGATAAACTCTAATAATTTTTTCTCGATTTCAAGCAAAATAACTTTTTTTAATAAA
>CAZIEC010000064.1:9934-13335 GCA_964538145.1 uncultured archaeon | reverse complement strand
TCTAAAGTGAATTTTCCATGCATCATTCTTTTCATCATTTCAGGATCGGCTTCTATTTCGGCTTCTTGAACCCTTTTTACCAATGTTTCTATATCTGGCATCCCTAATAATATTCCAACGAATGAAGTGGGATTAAATTCTTCTAGATCTTCTATTTTTTCTCCAACTCCAATAAATCTAATGGGCTGACCAGTTGCCGCACAGGCAGAAAGAGCGCCTCCACCCTTGGCAGTGCCATCTAATTTTGTAACTATTATGCTACCAATATTAGTTGCTTTTGCAAATTCTTGAGCCTGCGAAAAAGCTTGTTGACCAAGAGTACCATCAATAACCAAGATTACTTCATTGGGTTTCAATACTTTCTCAATCTTTTCCATCTCTTCCATTAATTCTTTTTCTTCTTTATGTCTTCCGGCTGTATCGACTAAAATTATGTCATGCCCATCGTTGATTGCTTTTTTCGTCTCGCTAACAGCAATTTTTAATGAATTCTTTTCTTTAGGATTTCCATAACATTTAACTCCAACTTGTTCCGATAATTGAACCAATTGTTCATATGCCCCAGGTCTCCACGTATCTGTAGTTACCGTGGCAACTTTATAACCTTTATTAGTATAATAACGAGCTAGTTTAGCAATCGTAGTGGTTTTTCCAGAGCCTTGAATTCCTACGAGTAGGATTACATTTTTCTTCCCGGGTTTTATTCTAATCGGTGCTGGCTTTCCCCCCAGAACTTTAACTAGTTCGTCATGAATTAACTTAATTACAAAGTCTCGGCGTTTGGCTCTTTTTAATTCGGTATTCATCGCTGCTTTTTTTATATTCTCAGTCATTTCTAGAACTAATTCGACTTTTACATCAGCAGAGAGTAGAGCTCTTTGTAAATCTTGAATTAGAGCAATTATTGCATCCTTATCAATTTGTGGTAATCTTCTTAACTTTCGAATTACATTGTCAAGAGATCTTCCTAATTTTTCTAAAACCATTAGTTAATCAATTATTATTTTTCTTTGTGTGTAATATTTTTAAAAGCTAAAAATTTTTTTCATAATAACATTTTTTTTTATGATTTTATTATTAATGTTATCGATAAATTCATTTAGATTTTTGAAAAAGAACTATAAAGGTGAACAAAATATATCAATCAACAGAGTAGAAGTCCAAAAGTTAAAAGTAGGTAATTATATAATGGTTGATGACGAACCCTGCGTGATAAAATCAACAGAAAGATCAAAAAGCGGCAAACATGGTCATGCAAAAGTGAGAATCGTTTGCGTGGGTCTTTTTGATGGAAATAAAAGATCTCTTACGATCCCATCTGGTCATATCGTTGAAACTCCTGAGATTTTAAAGGGTAATGCACAAATAAATTTTATTGAACCAGATGCAATAAATATCATGGATTTAGAAACATATGAATCAGTTGATGTACCATGGCCTACAGATGAAAATCTTGTTGCTAAATTAAAAGAAATCCAAGCAGATCCTAGTAAAATTTCAAATACACAAGTAGAATATTGGAGGATCGCAGGGAAAACTCTTATCAACAGAGTATTTAGTAATTAGGAAATAAAGCATGTAAAATAAAAAATTTTTGAGAATAAATTTTATTTTATTAAAATAAAAAAGTTTTTTTAATTAAAATTTTTAATAAATTTCAATTTAAGTACGAATCTTGAGCCAAATGAACAAAAAACCAATTTCTTTAGCGTGTCGAATGGATTCTGAAAGAGCAGTTAAATTAACTAAGAGGATTTTTGAATTCTTAGTCAAACAAGGTGAAATAGTACAATTAGAGACTAGAATAGCGCCCAAAATTTTTCCTCATAACGGCATGGATTTAAGCGAGATGACTTCTAAAAATACAAAATTTATTGTTTCTACTGGGGGAGATGGTACAATCCTAAGAATTGCAAATAGTTTATCACAAGATGATCCTCCACCTATATTTGGCGTCAATATTGGATCGATTGGATTTTTAGATGAAACGAACGAGAAAAACGTTTTTAAGGATTTATTGAAAGTTTTAGAAGGAAATTATATTATTGAAAAATGTTCGAGAATCACGCCATATGTAATAAAAGGAAATGAAGAAATAAAATTAAATAATGCATTAAATGAAATTTTAATAATATCTTCTAAGAGTTCTAAAGTACTTCAAATAGCAGTAAAAATTAATGGTACATTTCTTAATAGAAGTTATTTAGATGGGATTATAATTTCTACATCTACAGGTTCCACGGCATATAACTTGAGTGCTGGTGGTGCTATTATAGAACCATCTCTAGAAGTAATGCAGATAACTCCTTTAAACAGCTTTGCAAGAAGCGGATTAAAACCAATTGTCATACCTATTAATCAGGAGATTGAACTCAAATTGTTGAGACCTCGTTTAAATGCAAAAATTGTTATTGATGGTCAAATAACGTACAGAAAAATTCAACCAAATACAATCATAAAGATCCGGAAATCAGATAGTTACATTAAATTCATTAGGTTATCTGATAATTTAATCAATAATTACATCAAAAGATTGAGAAAGAAAATTATAGGTGTCTTAAAGGTACCCTTAGATGACAGTCCAGAAGAGGAATTTGATTCTGATTTTTGATACAAACATTTTTTTAATCGGGATTGATATTAATTTAATTCCTGGTAAGATTTATACAACTCCTTTGGTTTTGAATGAATTGGATGTTCAAAAG
Organism: uncultured archaeon; assembly: GCA_964538145.1. Lineage (GTDB taxonomy): Archaea > Asgardarchaeota > Lokiarchaeia > Sigyniarchaeales > SOKP01 > SOKP01. Next base: position 10,630 of record CAZIEC010000064.1, on the reverse strand, counting down.
TATGAAGATAAAAATAGACCAGCATTAAATAGGATTAAGGCTGCTTTAGAAACCAAGAAACTTTTAGTAAAATCGCCAAGTAAGGAACATATCGAGTTAATCAAGAAAAAAGCAATTAAAACTGGAGATTTAAACGTATTATCTGAGACTGACATTAGCATAATTGCTTTAGCAACAGAATTCTTAAAAGATGAAAAAAATGATGTTGTTGTATGTACAAATGATTATTCGATGCAAAATCTATGTTCTGAATTAGGCTTAAAATTTAAATCAATCCATAGGAAAGGTATAAGTGAAAAAAGAATATATGAAACATATTGTCCTTTTTGTGGAACGATTTACGATCCAGAATACTTGGATAATGTTTGCGAACGTTGTGGAATAAGATTGAAAAGACGTCCAAAAAAATAAAAAGTATGGCGAACCGTGTAAATTATAAAGGAAAAAAATAAAAGAAATTATTAGAAAAGGAAATAAATTCTTCTATTTATAGTGATGAAGTGAGATCTAGATGGGAGTCAAAATAAATGACTTGGTAAAAGATGTGAGAAAAACCATCACTTTTGAGAATTTATTCAATAAAGTTATAGCAATTGATGCCTTTAATACAATATATCAATTTTTAGCCATAATCCGCCAGAGAGATGGAACTCCATTAATGGATTATGAAGGAAATATTACATCTCATTTATCAGG
>CAZIEC010000064.1:0-9834 GCA_964538145.1 uncultured archaeon | reverse complement strand
GAGATGGAACTCCATTAATGGATTATGAAGGAAATATTACATCTCATTTATCAGGCCTTTTCTATAGAAACATAAATTTTCTTGAACACGATATTAAGCCAATATATGTTTTTGATGGTGAACCATCTAAACTAAAACTTAGAACATTAGAAGAAAGGAAAAAAGTTAAGCAAGAAGCAATGAAGAAAATGGTTGAAGCTCAAGAAGCAGAAGATTTTAGAGAGGCTAGAAAATATGCACAGCAAACATCTAAAATAACTCAAGATATGATTGAAGAAAGCAAGAAATTGATTAAATACATGGGAATTCCAGTCATCCAAGCAAAATCTGAGGGAGAGGCTCAGTCTGCTTATTTAGTAGAAAAGGGGGATGCTTGGGCTTGTGCATCTCAAGATTATGACACGCTTTTATTTGGAGGAAGGCGATTATTAAGGAATTTTGCTGTAAGTAGAAGTAAAAAAATAAAAGATACGACTGTAACTTTAGATATAGAATATATCACGCTATCAAAATTATTAGAACATTTAGGAATAACTAGAGAACAATTGATTGACATGGCAATTTTAATTGGAACAGATTTTTACGAGGGTATTAAAGGAATTGGGCAACATAAAGCATTAGATTTAATTAAAACGCACGGATCTCTGGAGAACATAATTGAAAAAAATGTTTCTATCGCTAAGAAAAAAATAGATTTGAACATGGAATTAGTTCAACAAATAAGAGACATTTTCTTGAACCCCGATGTAATAACCGATTATCCAAAATTAACTTGGAAAAAAATAAACTACGAGAAAATAGAAGAATTGATGATTGAAAAACATAATTTTTCAAGACAAAGAATCGAAAATGCTCTTGAACGCTTGAAAAAAAGAGAATCTTCAAAAAAGCAAGTTTCATTAGATAGTTTTTTCAAAAAATGATCAGAATATTTTCAATTATTATAATAAAATTTTTACAAAATCAATATTTTTAATAATTATAAACTTAATTTTTTTACGATATTAGATGTAAAATGCCGAAAACCAACAATTCAAGCAATAAAAAAGAAGAAGATAGCCCTAATAAGATAATATTAAGAGTACAGAAAGCTAAAAAGAGAGACATTGGCAGGAACATCATTCGCATAGATCAACAAGCCATGGAAAGATTAAACATAAAAACAGGTGATGTCATTGCATTATATGGGAAAAAAGAAAGCGCTGGAATTGCTTGGCCAAGTTATCCTCAAGATAGGGGCTTAGGAATTATTCGAATTGATTCGCGCTTGAGAAAAAATACGGGTACTAGCATTGATGATACGATTGAAATTAGAAAAGTCAAGGCTCAACCCGCCCAGAGCATTGTCTTAGCCCCAGCAAGCATGAAAATAAAACTTAACCCAAAGTTTGAGAATTTTGTTAAAAGAAGGTTAAATAATTACCCAGTCACCATTGATGATTACATATATATTTCAATAGGAATTAGCCGAGAAATTGCATTTAAAGTTATTAGCTTAAGACCGAACAGTGTTTGTTTAATTAAACCAGAAACTCAACTTCACATTAGTGAATCTGTTACTGAAATTGAAGAAGGAACGTCTACCTATGTAACTTATGAGGATGTAGGCGGTCTTGATAGAGAGATCCAGAGAGTTAGAGAAATGGTAGAATTGCCATTAAAACATCCCTCATTATTCAAGAGATTAGGAATTGATCCTCCAAAAGGGGTGCTCTTAAGAGGCCCTCCAGGTTGCGGAAAAACATTGTTAGCTAAAGCTGTAGCCAATGAAAGTGAAGCCCATTTCATTTCAATAAATGGTCCTGAAATAATGAGCAAATTTTATGGCGAATCTGAAAAAAAATTGAGGAAAATTTTTGTTGAAGCTGAAGAAAAGAGTCCCTCAATAATTTTTATAGATGAAATAGATGCTATTGCTCCTAAAAGAGAAACAGTTACTGGAGAAGTAGAAAGGAGAGTCGTGGCACAATTGCTTGCTCTAATGGATGGATTACACAGTAGAGGTCAAGTTATAGTTATTGGAGCTACAAACAGACCAAATAGTTTAGATCCAGCATTAAGACGTCCTGGACGTTTTGATCGAGAAATCGAAATAAAGGTCCCGAATGAAAAAGGGAGATTAGAAATTTTTCAAATCCATACTCGAAACATGCCCTTAGATAAAAAAGTTTCCTTGAAAGAATTTGCTTCAATTACCCATGGTTTTGTTGGAGCAGATATTTCTGCAGTTTGCAGAGAAGCTGCAATGTCTGCGTTAAGAAGATACTTACCTAAAATTAATTTAGATTCAGAATTTATTGATCCAGAGTTACTAGAACAAATTGTTGTTACAAAAGAGGATTTTGAAAATGCTTTAAAAGAAGTCCTTCCTTCGGGTATAAGAGAAGTTTTTGTTGAAGTTCCAAATGTAAATTGGGATGAAATAGGTGGCTTAGAGGATCTCAAGCAGAAACTAATTGAAGCAGTTGATTGGCCATTATCTCATCCTAATATTTTTAAACGCATGGGAATTAACCCTCCAAAGGGAATTTTACTATATGGACCACCTGGTTGTGGAAAAACCCTTTTAGCGAGAGCAGTAGCTAATGAAAGCAAGGCAAATTTCATATCAATCAAGGGCCCAGAGTTATTATCTAAATATGTTGGAGAGAGTGAAAAGGCAATTCGTGAAGTTTTCAGAAAGGCAAAATTGGCAGCGCCATGCATCATTTTTTTCGATGAATTTGATTCAATTGCCCCAAGTAGGGGACGATATACTTCAGATTCCGGAGTTTCTGAAAAAGTATTATCGCAATTTCTAACAGAATTAGATGGTTTAGAAATTAACAAGGATATAGTCGTTATAGCTGCTACGAATAGGCCAGATATTCTAGATCCTGCTTTAATACGTCCTGGAAGAATTGATAGAATATTACTTGTTCCACCTCCAGATGAAAAGGGTAGAGAAGAAATCCTAAAAATATATACTGAAAAAATGCCAATATCTAATAATATTAATATAAAAGAACTGGCAAGTAAACTCAAGGGATTTTCAGGAGCAGATATAGAAACTTTATGTCGTGAAGCTGCAATGATCGCCTTGCGAGAGAATATAAGGGCTAGAAAAGTTTCATTAGATCATTTCAATAAAGCCCTGGAATTAATTCATCCTAGTATAACGCCAGAAATGATTAAATGGTATGAACAATTTGGGGCACGTCTTAAAAGTAGAATCATTGAACAAACAAAAGAAGAACGATTATTTATTTAAATGCGAAAGTTAATTTAATAGGTTTTATTTTAATTAATAGATTTTAAAGCAAAAAAAGGTGATTAATATCGAAGCAAGTCGTTGGAATCAAAAACCTTTGATTAATTCTATACTACAGATTTTATTAAAAAATAAGGGAGAAATACTCGATAAAAGATTAGAAGAATTATTGAAGAAAGAATTTCCTTATGTTAATCCATTGATGTTAGAAGAAATTTTCATGAAATTGGAAAGCATGAACATCATTAACGTTTTTCGTGTCTCAAAAACTAAAAATATGATAGTTTATAACAAGAGAAACCAAGAGTTACGAGAAGAAGTCTGGGAAGGCTTGCTTTAGTCTACTTGCTTGCTAACCCAATCCAAACAAGCTTGCGTTAAACTTATTTTTTCTACAGCAGGTTCATATTTCCGTTTTCTAACTTCAATAAAAATTGGGTAGTTAATTGCATTTCCCATTAATAACATTTCACCCACGCCTAAACTTGATATCATATCTGCTAATTCTTTAGTTATCATTTCAGAACTATCCATTAAATGCTTCAGGTCATATGGATTTTTAATGTTCAAAATCATTTTTGAATTTAATTGAGAAAGTGCGGTACTGCTTAATCTCTTTGGTCGTTGGCTGATCAAGCATAAGCACGCCATAAATTTTCTTCCTTCACGAGCAATTGTTTCAATGATGTTCTTGGAAATGGCTTTTGATTGGGCACTTTCAGAACAAAATTGATGGGCTTCTTCTATTATTAAAAGAAAGGGTGGAATTTCTCCAAGGCGTCTCATTTGAAATATTCTATAACATATATAATCAACAATGATTTGCTTTTTTCGAATCGATATTTCTCTTGCCAGATTGAAAATTGTCAGGTGTCCAGGCTTGATAGCTTCAGATAAGTCTGGATTTTCTACTGGACCAAAAAGATGTAAGCGTTCCAATTCAGTTAGCCATCCTAAGAGAGCATGTTTAGTACTTTTAATGTTCAAATTTCCATATTCTACATGTTCTATTAAATCTCTTAATGAATAACCGCTCTTTTTATCTCTCTCTTCCTTAAGAGATTTTATGTGCTTGGATAATTCTCTAACTTGAACGCTTGAAATTTGTTCTTGATATTTTTTAAAAGTAAATCCATTTAATTTAGGTACAGCAATTTGAAAATACATGCAATCGAACACTTTTACTTTATCTGTAAATTTTTTTAAATCTTTAAAATAAGTATATTCTCCATGTACGTCAATTACTATTATAGCTGGAGTACCCCTTGAACCATCTCTCATGAGCAATTCTTCAATAATAATTGAAGTAAGATAACTTTTTCCTCCACCAGAAATGGAAAGAATGGCAAAATGCTTGTTAAGAAGTCGATTAATATTAATTCGTGCATCTATGTTAGAGACTTTTACTTTTCCAAGCAACAAGCCATCCTTATCATCGATGCCTATAAATTGCTTTAATATGTTTTCATCAAGTGCATAAACTTCTTTTCCTGGAGTAGCAGGATATGTCATCCTTTTTATTCTCTTGATTAAATGATATTTATCCGTCTCATCAAATTCAAGAATTCCAAGAGTTTTTACGATAGCTATGGCATATTCAAATTCATCACTTGGAAATAGGCTTTTAATGATATTTATATTATTTTTATTATTATAGGCTTTAATCGTGAGCGGATCTGCGAAATATTCATTGACCAATAATATTTTTTCTATGGTACCTATCAAGAATCCATCGATGGTTTCTGTATGCACGAATAAACCTTTTTGAACCTTTAATCTTCCTAAATCTTTTTTAATTACAAATGGAAATTGGTGAACATCTGGTAATTGTTGATAATTAAATACAATTCCAATTTCTTTCTTCATTATTTTAAAGAGATTTATATAACCAATTAAAGCAAGAAGAGAGCCTTAAATTTCTAATTTAAAATGAATAAAAATATGAGAATAAAATTAGTTAAAAAGATGTTATATCTATTTATCTTCTTTTTCTAAAATGCCCATTATTCTTAGAATCAGATAATATCCATTTTTCCAAAAGTAAATCATGAATAAAGTAATACCAAGAATGCTTAATAGACCTACGCCACCAAATAATACCCAATTTCCCGTTGTAAAAGTGCTAAAGAATGAATTATATCCACTACTTGCACCAAGTATGATATCCTGTAATATGGCATAAACTACTCCAATTAAAATGGCAATCAAGCTAAGCAAGAGCCCACCAGCAACGATCTTAACATCTTTTCTATTTTTATATTTTTCTTCTAATTCTCTTACTTTAAATATGAACTTAACCAAACTCTTGCTTCCTTTCTTGAAAAGCCCGAAAAAGAAAATCAAGAGGAAAAATAATCCTGCCAAAAATCCTCCAATAATTGCAATTTGGTATCCTAAACCTAAAGCGAGAAATGCATCTAGCTTTCCTGTTGGCATGATAAAATCAGCAATGGACCAGACTACGCCAGCAATTATTACAATGCAACTTGATACAAAAAAAATGTAAAAAATCTCTCCTACAGCTTTTTGTTTACTTGAATAACCCGATACTTCACTAGATTGATATTCATTCATATTTTACATCCCTTTTTATTTAACTAAAAAATTAGTGTAATTAAATATATTTAAAATTGATTATTTTAAAAGTGTGAAATTAGAAAAAAGATTTATATTCTTCACTTTGAAATATGTCATTGAATTGTTTGTACAAACTATTATTGAACAAGTTTGAGTACAATTTCAACGAGAATTCATAAATCTTTTTGTAAAATTCATGTCTTTGTGGGTCAGGAACCCATTTTCTATCAACCTTACACAGATTTTCTGCTGCTTTTGAGATGTCTGAAAAAAGACCTGCCCCTGAAGCGGCAAGAATGGCCGCACCTAAGGATGTAGCCTCTTCAATTATGTTTCTTTCACATGGAATTCCTAAAACATCTGCAAAAATTTGATTCCATAAGTCCGCTCTCGATCCTCCGCCTGTTAACTTTAAAGTTTTAGGAGTAATTCCCAAGGATTCAAATATCAAAATATTTTTTCGTACCTCGTAAGCTACTCCTTCCAATACAGCTCTAAACAGGTCCTTTCTTTGATGACCTAACGATAAACCAAAAATAATACCTCTTGCGAGAGGATTCCAATGAGGAGCTCCAGCTCCAGTAAAATGTGGTATTATTAACAGTCCATTTGCACCTATAGAAGATTCATCCGCTTCTTGAACCATCAAGTTATAAGGATCTTGTCCGAGTTCATTAGCTTTTAAACATTCTTCTGTAGCAACTTGATCTCTAAACCACCTAAGCACTGCTCCAGTAGTGAAAATGCTAGCTTCCTGCACCCAAGCCCCTGGAATTGCATGACAACTACACAAAACTCTTCTCTCAGGATCAAAATTAGGTTCCTCTAAATAAGCTAAAATAAAGCTACCAGTTCCGGTCGTACATTTTATTTCTCCAGGAGATACTACTCCAACACCTAAAGCTGCAGATTGCTGATCTCCTGCTCCAGTTATAACAAGTGTCTTTTTATCGAAAGAAGTATCATCGCTGGTGATTTCTCCAACATCAACACCACTCTCAACTGGTTCTGGCATTTTATCTAAATCAATCTCCAAATCAGAAGCAATATCATCTGAATATTTTAACTTATTGATGTCGAAAAGCATCGTCCGGGAAGCATTTGAGAAATCCGTATAAAATTGTCCAGTTAATTTGTACAAGATAAAGTCAGAGACAAGAAGAAACTTATGCGTTTTTCTATATATTTCGGGTTTATTATCCTTGAACCATAATATTTTAGTTGCTGAGAAATAAGGATCAATGGTTAATCCGGTTGTTTCATATATTTTTTCAACTCCAATTTTCTTCTTTATGAATTCTACTTGTTTAGTTGTCCTTCTATCTTGCCATACTATTGCATTATGCAATGGATTACCGGCTTTATCTATAGGCACTATTGTTTCACGTTGGTTAGTTATAGAAAGGCTCACGATCTCCGTTTTATCTATCCCACTCTTTTTTAATGCCTTTTCTATTGTTTCTTTGATGGCATTCCACCAGATATTAGCATCTTGTTCCACGTAAGAAGGCATGGGATAATAACTTTCCCATTCCTGATAATCACTGGAAATAATTGCTCCTGTAAGGTCAAAAATGTAAGTCCTACAACCGGTGGTGCCCAAATCTAATGCAGATATATAAGTCATTATTTTTCACCTTAAAAAGATTGAATATAGTATTGTAATTAATATAGTTTAATGTTTAATAAAAATCACGATTTTTCGTTAATATTTGTATAAGTTAATGTCCAAGTTATAAATTTAATTATTTCACTTTCAAAAAAGATCTCATTACATATCTAATGCTAATATAAATATTTCAAATTATTAATAATAAAAGTCATTAAAATAAAAGAAGTATTTTGATTTATTAGGAAATTTAAAAATATCTACGTGATTATTTCTATATCTTTTAATATTTTTCCATGATCGAAAGCAAGAGAGAGCTCTCTTAAATTTTCTTTTGGAAATGCTAATAAGTCATATTTTTCTAATACTTTATTAATCAACCTTCCATCTTTAATAGAAATTTTTGCTTTAAATAATAGCGATTTAGCATATCCTCGTGGATCTTCTTCTTTTCGTTTAAATATTTTCATTTTTTCGAGAGAAATTACATTCATTTTCAAATTTTCCTTTAAAAATTTTATCGCATATCTACTTGCGTGTTTCTGTTTCTCAACATGAAGATTTGGCAATTCGTAATAATCTTGATATGGAGGATATTTTCTTTTTGATAATATTATATTATCATTTAAATCTTCCATGATAAAAATAATTTCATTGTTTGTTTCTCTATTTTTCATCACTAAACGTACGCGTGCATAAAATATAATTGTCGTGATTAAAATGCATCCAATTATTATGGCTACGATTCCATTCAATAATCGCGTTCCCACATCTGATGCTTGCAAATTAAATGTGGCTATTATAGCACTAATTAAATCAACCAAAATCCCAGCACCAAATAAAAGATTGAGGAAAATTAATCCCCTTTCAGTTCTTTGTTGCATTTCTTTATTTATTTTTTGATACAAATCTTGTATAGCATCGAAAATGCCATTAAATTTTACATTTATTCTTTCAACGATATTCGCAATTTCAAACTCGTTTAATAAATGTTTTAGAACTTTTGTGTAATGTTCACGACGATTATAATCTAATTCATTATACATGATGCTTAATTTTGTTTGAATTAACCCCCTTAATAACCTTAAATTTTGAATTTCTCTTTCAATAATCTTGAGATTTTTCAATGTTTCTGCTTGGATCTTTAAGAATAGTAAATCAAGAGATTGGTTAATTGATCTTAGTGCAAATTGAATAGCACGAATTCTTGGTGTAGGACCTAACACGTATTTTTTCATATAGGAGCTAAAAAACATTTCATAATTTTGTTTAGCCATATATATAAATCCAGAATTTCTTTTTATATAATGAAGTTCTGATAATCTATTAGATAAATTATTCTCAACTCTTCTTTCATGTAATTCTTCTGAATAATCTTCCCATTGGCCTGAGTAAATTACTGCCCAGTTTGCAATTATCTTCTTATATTTATAAATATTTTCCTTAGTCCACTCAATATTCTTTCCCTTAATTTCATCAGATGTTACAAAAATGTATATTGGGCTCTCTAAATCCAAACATATTCCTTCATTTTTTTCTGAATTATCATAAATTCTCAATCTTGGCAAAATTAAAAATGGGATTTGCTGGATGAGTAAGGGCGTTATTTTCTTCTTTTGAGAAGGATCTTTTCTAAAATATTCAATCTCAAATTGGAAAAATCCGAGAGTATCGTATTTTTTTTCTGAATTTTCATCTTTATATGGGAAATCCTCTAGATAAGGAATCCATTCGCAACTCAGACTAATATTTTTGGCAAGATGTAATATCTCCTCTTTAATTTCCTTTTTTTGAATTTCTTTACCAGATAAGTCTTGTAAATAATTTTTTAAATCATTTTCTATTTCTTTCGCTATCTCTTGTCCATCAACTTTTAAGCTATTAATAAATGCGCTTAAATACCAAAATTCCTCCTTATAAATAAAATTAAATTCTTCTTGGTTCATTTTTAATGGTAGTCTTTCTTTTTTAAGAATAATAAAAATAAAATAATTAGGCTTAATATATTTTTTTAAAGTAGTTGGAATTTAAAAATTTCAATTCAAAAGTTCAAAATAATTAATGCTCGTCATACTTTTTTTTATTTCATTTTTTTATATCCACATGTAGGACATATTAACTTACCAAATCCAATTTTGTAATCCTTTATTTCAGTCATTACAGAATTGCAAATGGGACACCTAGCTTCAAAAGCAGGAAACCATTGTCCTTTAACGTTTGGCAATGCTTTTAAATATTCAACGAATTTTAATTTAATTACAGATTGTTTATTTAACGAGGTTATTTTAGCCTCTTCTACAATTGATTTTCCTTTTGGATAAAATATTATTAAAAATTTTATTTTATTGGGTTGATTTAACAATGAAAGTGTTTTCATGATGGCTTTAGCACCATATCT
>CAZIEC010000063.1:6805-13465 GCA_964538145.1 uncultured archaeon | reverse complement strand
TAAAATTAAAAATCTTAAACAAATTAGGTTATATTATGTCAAATAAACAAAAAATAGTAATAGTTGGAGCTGGTTCGCTTCAATTTGGACTTGGTACTGTTGGAAGTATCTTGAATAGTAAGATCTTGGAGGGCTCTACAATCTCCTTGCTTGATATAAATCCTGAAAGCTTAGAATTAGTTAAAACCGCATGCCAAGATGCCATCGATAAAAACAATTTAAATTTCACTCTTGAAGCGACAACAAATCGCAGAGATGCGTTTAAAGGAGCTACATTCATAATTAATTCCATAGAGATAACACCTCGATTCGAATGGTTTGATTTAGACTTTGAAATTCCTTGGAAGTATGGCTTTAAGCAAATAATGGGAGAAAACGGCGGTCCAGGCGGTCTTTTTCACTTCTTAAGAATTATTCCATCGATATTTGAAATATGTGAAGACATTCAGAGGATTTGCCCAAATGCATTTCTGATAAACTTTTCCAATCCAATGAGTCGAATTTGCTTGGCAATTAAACGAAAATTTCCATCATTAAAATTTGTAGGATTATGCCATGAATTATTAGGATTCAAATTACACTACGGTAAGATTTTAGAAACACCACTTTCAAATTTAGAAATGAGAGCTGCAGGATTAAATCATTTTGGAGTTCTTCTGTCCATCAAGTACAAGGATACTGGTAAGGATGCTTATCCTGATCTGCGCAAAAAAGCCCCTGCTTATCTGAGCAAATTAACTGGATTCATGGGTGATGTAGATTTAGCGATATACATTCTTGAAAAATATGGATACATACCTTATACTACTGATTCGCATTACGGAGAATACTTACAATGGGGGTATGAAAAAGGAAATTTTGAAGGTGCTCGATTATTCTATGAAACTTATAAAACATATACGATGTCTGTGGCTAAAAAACTCCAGAAGGCAATTAAACGTGGGAAGGGCGCAAGATTGGTAAAGCCGGATGAAGAAAGAGCAATTCCCATTATTGAGGGCATTATTTCTGATTCGCACCATTTAGAAGAGTCTGTCAACATTCCAAACGATGGCATCATTACAAATTTACCTAAGGATTTAGTCATTGAATGTCCAGCAATAGTTACTAAAAATGGTTTGGAAGGTATTAAATTAGGCGATTATCCAAGAGGTTTAGCTGCATTACTTCGAAATCAAGCATCAGTGCAAGATATTCTCGTAGAAGCTGCCATAAAAAATTCAAAAGAGTTGGCTTTTCAAGCATTATTAGCAGATCCCGTAGTGGATAATGCTACGAAAGCAGAAGAAATGTTTGAAGAGATGTTAAGGCTAAATGCTGAATACATCCACCTTCAATAAATTTTTTATTAATCTCTCTTATAATATTATTTTTGGAGTTTTAAGTGTATCGTAATCTGTTATTATTTGATAATTTGGATGAGTTCTAATATGGGTTACGGGATAATCATCACCAGATTCTCCAAGTAATGCGATTCTTAAAACAGTATTTGCCCAATCATATGGAGAACCATTCCTACAATATAATCTAATTTTTCTAGAATTAAGAATTTGCTTCATTCCGATTGTATAAGCTTTTTTAGGAAAATTCTCAAGATTTCCTCCTATATTGGATCGAATAGCATTGATTGTTATTGTAAAATCGTTTAATCGAACTAATCTAGGATCAGTATTAGCAATATTTTCAGCGGGCTCGTTAAATGCCAGGTGTCCATGAATTCCAATTCCACCATAACAAGTATCAATTCCTCCAACTTTAGATATTAATTTTGAAATCATATTTATATTGTTTTCATCTGGAAAAATGATTTGATCCTCATTAAGCTTGATTCCCTTTTTAATTCTCGAAAAAAATTGATCCTTTGCTATTTTTTTAAAACTAAGAGGATGATCTACCCTTAATGCTTTTCCTTCATCATCGCTGTATTCATCCATGAAAAAGAGCCAACAATTTTCTAAGGATATTCCTTTTTTATTAATCATTTTTGCAAGAATGGGATATTGACCGACCGGTCCAATAGGAAGTATTAATGCAACTTCTTGATTTAAAGATTGAGTACGTTTAAGTTCATTAAAAATATCCAATGCGAATTTTTCATGTAAAGCCTTTAAATTCTTGCACACGTGTAATCTATTTCCGGATTTTTGAATAACTTCTTGTGGAGTTAGGGATAATAATTGTCTAACTTCTTCACTTCTTCTTACCATCTTCATTTCTCACCTAACAATTTTAAGATGTTTCCAGAAAATATTTTTTGTTGAATTTCTTTACTAATACCGAGTTTATTCAACCTTTCTTTATCTTTATCAAGAATTTTAGGAATATCCTTGTAAAGAACATCCGTTCCAAATATTAATTTTTTAAATGCTCCATCCCACCATAACCAATGTTTCAATCCAATCATGTCAATTCTTTTCCGATATCCATTTATCGCACCAGAAAGATCTGCATATACATTAGGACGCATGCGTATTAGCTCTGAAGCATCATCGTTCCAATGTACTCCTAAATGAGCTATAATTATTTTTAAATCAGGAAAAGCGTTTGCAATGGGTTCTAATCTCATAGGATGCATGTACCACGAGTTTATTTTTTCATTGGGAGCACTTTTAAATGTAGTTATAACTCCCGTATGAAATAAAACGGGCATTTTAAGCTCTTGAGCAGTTTCCCAATATTGAAAATATGTCTCATCATTATACGGCTTTAACGGAAGAATGACTTTCAACATTCTAAAACCATCTTCATGAGCTTTTTTAATTTCTCTAATCGATGATATTCCTGGTCGTATAAAATAAGCTCCGATGAATCTATCTGGGTATTTATTTATTATTTTAAGTATTTCTTTGTTGTTCACGCATTTAAAGATAGAACCCAAGCCGCTTATGCAACTTTTTTCAATCCCACATTCATCCATTACTTGTAAAATTTTGCTTTCATAACTCTTAACATCAAACACATGAACGTGAGCATCTATAATTCTCATTGACATCAATTTAAATCTTAATAATTATTTTTTAATTAATTATTATTTATTTTAGATAAATATCTTAAATTAATTATTAATGAAAATATTAGGTTTTTTTTATTTCTTAATATTAATATGTCGTATTTCCCATTCAATCTATAATTAAAAACAAGAAAAGAAAAGAGAAGAATTGAGGGAGATTATTTAATTTCAAAAAGATCTTCGATTCTACAATTTAAAACTCTTGCAATCTCTTGAGCTAGCGTCAGGCTCGGATCATACCTTCCTTCTTCTAAAAGTTTGATGGTTTCAACAGGAACTCCTACTTTATCTGCTAATTCAGACACTGATAAATTAGCAGCTTCTCTTTTTTCTTTAAGGTAAGTTTTTAATCTTTCTCCTTCTCTTATTTTTGACAAGATATATGCTATAAAATTATCAAAAGCAATTTGTTCGGGTTTGAATACTTCATCACCTAAACCACTCGGAACTTTTGAAAACTTATTTATAATTTTCTTAATTTTTTCTTCAATAATTTTGGCATTTTTAACTCCAGGGATTAATCCTTCTGGTTTACTAGGTGTTCCTTGTCCTCCTGAAGTAGTACCACTAAAACCAGCAGTTTCTATTTTTACAGTATGCAGACCATACATTCTATCAAAAACTCCATTCGTAATAGTAATATTTTGAATTCTACTATGAGGAATTATGATTTTGGATCTTGTAAATACACCAGTTCGAATGATGACGGAATCTCTTGATATTTCAAACGAAAAACGGTCAATAAATTTAGAAACATACCAATTACCATATAAAATAACAAAGATATATGGTAAGACAACTGGTATTATAATGAAACTAAAGAAAATCAAAAAAAATGATTCTCCTGGAAAGAGAAAGATGAAAATGAAAAACATTATTACAAACCAATCTGCATAAATGAGAAAAAAACCTATATTTAATTTTAACAATACTTTCTTTTTCCAATCTTCTGAAATTTTAGCGCTAAATTCTATTTCATTATTCTCGCTTATTTTTTCATCACCTCCTTTCTAATATTATCTAAAAAATGGATTTTTGTTAATAATTTTTTCTATTTTAATTTTTAATATTCTAATCTAATTTTAAGATTGAATCATGTAAGAATGGATCGATAATTTTTTAGAGATATAAAAAAATATGGAAATAAAAATTATGTGATAAAAAATGTAAACTAAATGAAAATATAAATAGATTATAAGATATAATTAGCTTGTTCAGTATTAATTTAAAACTATGTTAAAAAAATTATTAAAAGGGAAAAAAATAATGATCCCTAAAAGTATGGATGACTTTCTCAAGAAAAGAATTCCACCTGCTGCTTTAAAAAATAGATTAATTAAAGAAGAAGATGGTAGATGCTATTTAGAATTTAGTTATAAAGATGAACATTTACTAGCAAGTCTTGGAATTATCAGAGATAAGTTAGGACCAAGATTAGTTGTTTGCATGTGGGATGAAAAGTCTGATATAGAGATTGGAGGCTATCTTATTATAGATAATTTATCAATGGGGCGTCCTTCGATGGGAGGAATTCGAATGCTACCTAATCTTACCCCTCTAGATATTTACAACTTAGCACGAGGAATGACGCTAAAAAATGCTGCTGCTAATTTACCTTTTGGTGGAGGAAAATCAGGAATTATAGCAGATCCCGAATTAACACGAGACCAACATGAAAAAATAATAAGAAGATTTGCTAGATTATTAAAACGGTATAAAGATCTATATGTTCCTGGTCCTGATGTTGGGACTAATGATGCTGATATGAAATTAATTGCAATTGAAAATGGAATAGATAGTGCTGTTTCTAAACCTGCAGAAATGGGAGGAAATAGGATTGATGAATTGGGTGCAGCCGCGGGAGGTGTTATAACTGCTTTTCAAACTCTATTAGAAATAATGCCAAGATTAAGAATCTTACCGCAATTTGCTAATTTAGATATACCTGAACCCGACCAATTGACAGTAACTATTCAAGGTTATGGTGCTGTGGGGGCGCACGCATCGCATATTTTGAAAGAACGCATTCCAGAAGCTAAAATTATTGGAATAAGTGATATTGAGGGATATTTATATTGTGAAGATGGATTACCTATAAATGAGCTTTTTTCTTTATGGAAAGAGAAAAGAGTAGTAACAAAAGAATATTTTATTGATAACATAATAGATAAAGGCCATGATTATCCCATCAAATATTCAAGCAATCCAAATCATCTATTAATGGAAGATGCTTTTTGCTTTATACCAGCCGCACCAATATTTAACTATTTGGGTGTAAGAAGATCCGAGAATCCTTCCATAACAGTTGATAAAATGGGCAATTGGTCTGTTATCGTGGAAGGAGCAAATACATATTCACCAGATCCTAATCGAAGAGCCATGAGAATTAGAATGGAACAAATTGTATATCGAGAAAAAGGTGTCATGATCGCAAATGATTATTTAGTTAATTCAGGAGGAGTAATCTTTGCAGCACAAGAATATTTAATAAAAACACCGGAGCATCTTCAAATTCCTGAAGAAATTTTAGGTAATAAAGAAGCTGTGGAAAAATGGCTCGAAGAAAATTCAGAAGAATTCAATAAACTTTCTAATGAACGATTGAAAGCAGGAATTGAACATCGAAAGAAAGCAATCAGTAATAATATGGTAGAATTAGTAGATTTGCTTACTCAACATCCAGATCTCTTACCATCTATTGCTGCTGAAAAAATCAGTGTTAATAGGTTAACTGCTCGAGAGAGCGCCATAACGGCTAAGGACATAATGACGCCGATTCCTACAATTGATGTTTCAAGATCACTTCAAGAAGCAGCCTTTTTGATAATTTCAGGAGAAAGCAATATTATTGCAGTACTTTCAAATGATAAATTAATTGGCGTTGTTACAGCATGGGATATAACTAAATCAATAGCAGAAGGTCATTGCGAAGTCGGCCTTGAAGAAATAATGACCAAGGAAGTCATATCTGCTTCCCCAGATTATACAATTTTAGATATTGTGAGAGAATTTGAACAATATCAAATATCTGCCATGCCCATTGTTGAAGATGGAAGAGTTTTAGGCGTTGTCAGTTCTGATTTAATTGCCCAACAATACATTTTAGAAATTCAAAAAGAACAAAAATAAAAAGCGTTTTTTAATTTTTTTATAATTATTAGATAACTTTTAGATTAGTTAGGAGAAAATTTCATGAAAACTGAAATTTCAATAGGAGTTATTTGTCTTGCTCGAAAGACATTTGATTACAACTCTGCTAAGGAGATCTATGAAAATATCAAGGAAAAACTAATGTTAATAGAAGACGTTAAATGGCATTTTATTGATGACCTCATCTTTGAAAATTCAGAAGTAAAAGAAGCGATAACATATTTTAAGGCTAAAGAATTAGATGGAATTGTTATTATCAATGGCACATTTGCATTAGGAACTTTAGTTTTAGAAATTAGTAAATTATTGAGAATCCCAATTTTATTATGGGGGTTGGATGAATTACCAAGTATTGGTGGTAGAATTCGCTTAAACTCTCTATGCGGATTAAACTTAAATGCAAGTAACTTGTATAAAACAGGATTTAGAAATTATGTAATAAATTTTGGAGATAAAATTAATGAGAATTGGTTAGATGCTTTAAGAATCATAAAATCAAT
>CAZIEC010000063.1:0-6705 GCA_964538145.1 uncultured archaeon | reverse complement strand
TTGGAGATAAAATTAATGAGAATTGGTTAGATGCTTTAAGAATCATAAAATCAATTAATTCTTCAAGAATTGGGTTACTTGGGTATCATGCAAAAAGTTTTATAGATTTAGCCGTTGATGAATTGTGGACTTTTAAGGAATTAGGTTGTATCATTGAACATTATGAGATTAAAGATTTGTTGGAGACTCAAGTTCAAGGAAAAAAGATTGAAATGCGTGAAAAGCAAATAAAAGGAATTTTCAATGTTTCAGAGCTTTCTAATGAACAATTAAATAAAGTCGCAAGTTTAATTGCTAAATTTGAAGAATTCATGAAATTAAACAAGTTAGATGCTTTGGCTATTCGTTGTTGGCCCGAGTTTGCTGAGTATTTCGGGATTGCTCCTTGTGCCGCAATGTCGATCTTACAATCTGAAGGAAAGATTATTGCATGTGAAGGGGATATTATGGCTGCGATTACAATGTTAGCATTAAAATCCATCGGAGTACAAGCTTCATTCTTATCTGATTTATCAAGAATTTCTTTAGAAAATAATACAACAATGGCTTGGCATTGTGGTGTAGCCCCTCATGTATTATGGGACAAAAAAAGTGAAATATTAATGGATACTTATTTTGCTAATGGTAAGGGAGTAACTGCTGGATTCATTCTAAAACCTGGAAAAATATCTCTGATTAGATTAGATTATTCTCCTAATGAATTTAGGATTTTTATGAAAATTGGAGAAGCCATTCCTACAAAGAAGGATTTTAAAGGAACTTATGTAAACATTAAGTTTGAGGAACCTATTTGGCAAATTTTTGAAGATATTCTTTATAATGGTCTTGCTCATCATTTTGTAATAGCATACGGAAATTATTTGAAAACTTTTGAGATTTTAGGAAGAATAAAAAATTGGAATGTATTAAAATAAAAACCAATTAGTAATAAACATTTTTTTAAACCAATTATATTATTATTAAAATTTATGGAAAGATTGGAAAATGCTTGAAATAAAATATGATGAAAAATCATTTCAGATAACGTATAACAACTTATTATTGATTAAACATGCACCACATTCTCCATCGTTTAAAATAGGAATTGGACATGCTAAATATAGATCAAGCCATGGGCATTTTAAAATTAAAGAAAAAATAATAGAACAAGTACCCCTGATTGATTTTAATATCTTAGAATCTAAAGAGGATAAGATTATTTTATTATTATCTGAAGGAAATTATTCTTTAAACTTGTTAATCCAAGAGAAGAAAAAATATATAGAAATCATTCCAACTTGCAATAATAAAGAGATTAATCGTTTCTGGGTTAATATTACTGGCGAAAAAAAAGAAGCCATTTATGGGTGTGGAGCGCAATTCTCCATATTAAATTTAAAAGGCGTAAAAGTCCCATTATGGGTGGAAGAACAAGGGATTGGGAGAGGAGATCCTCCCATAACTGGAGATTGGTATACCACATACTATCCGCAGCCTACGTTTATTTCAACAAGAAATTTCTTTTGTCATGTAGAAACAGGATATTATTGTGAATTTGATTTTAGAAATAAAGAAAATATTGAATTATATATTTGGAATGTTCCTGAAAAAATCATTATAGGAAAATATGACTCAATTCTGGATACTGTAAGCAACCTCTCAGAATTTTTAGGAAGACAACCCAGATTACCGGATTGGGCATATGATGGTATCTGGTTAGGAATTCAAGGTGGTATTAAGGTTGTTGAAGAAAAAATAGAAAAAGCTAGATCAAAAGGAATAAAAGTTGGTGCAGTTTGGTGCCAAGATTGGCAAGGAATACGGTACACTTCATTTGGAAAGCAACTATTCTGGAATTGGAAATTTGACGAAAATTTATATCCGGATTTGCCCAATTTCATTAAGAGTTTACATGAGAAAGGTATAAAATTCTTAGGATATATCAATCCATTTTTAGCAATAGAGGGAGATTTATATAAAGAAGCTAAAATGAAAGGATTTTGCGTTAAGAATAAGGAAGGTCAAGACTATTACCTTGTAACCACAGATTTTTCAACAGCATTGCTTGATCTAACTAATCCTGACGCCATTCATTGGTTAAAATCGGTAATAAAGAATAATATGATTGATATCGGAATGGATGGTTGGATGGCAGATTATGGAGAATACTTACCTACAGATGCTATATTATTTTCTGGAATCTCTGCAGAAGAATATCATAACAAATATCCAACTGAATGGGCAAAACTAAATCATGATGTCTTGAAAGAAAATAATCTGCTCAAAGATCTTATATTTTTTACTAGATCTGGATATTCTCATGCTTCAAAATACACGATGCTCTATTGGGCGGGAGATCAATTAGTTAATTGGAGCATTCATGATGGAATTCCAAGCGTTATTCCTGGAGGGATTTCATTAGGAGTTTGTGGGATTGGATATTATCATTTTGATATTGGAGGATATACAACAATTAAAGAATTCAAGAGAGACAAAGAAGTTCTCTTGAGGTGGGCAGAATTAGCTGCCTTCTCAATGGTAATGAGAACACATGAGGGAAATAGGCCAGATGATAATTGGCAGTTTGATTCCGATGATGAAACATTAATTCATTTTAGTAAAATGGTAAAAATTCACTTATTATTGAAACCCTATTTAAAAAAATTATCTGAAGAATATCAAGAAATAGGAATTCCTCCTTTTAGAGGCTTATTTCTTCACTATCCTAATGATAAAACTGCTATGAATCAAAAATATGAATATCTTTTAGGAAGAGACCTATTAATTGCACCAGTTATAAAGCCAATGGTTGATAAATGGAAGGTATATCTCCCAGATGATGATTGGATACACATTTGGACAAGAAACGTATATAAAAAAGGATGGGTTGAAGTTAAAGCACCAATTGGAGAACCACCAGTTTTTTATCGAAAAAATTCGGAATTTGCAAGCCTATTTGAAAGAATTAGTCAAATTTAAAATGCCTTAATTTTTTTTTAATCTCAATTATTTATCGATCATGTTTTAAAAGTTTGCTGAAATCAAGATAAAGTTTAAATTCTTTTCTTTCTTCATCAAATTCATATTTTGAGTTATTTAGAATGTTATTTAAAAAATCGTAATCTATTTTTTCGATTATTTCTCGTTTTAAACTAAACCAATTAGGAATTCCAAAGAAAAATACATTACAAGGAATTAGAACTTCATTTTTAATAAATTCGCTCAACTTTTTTGAAAGCAGCATCCAAAATAAAATTAATCTATAAGAAATTTTTGTGTCTTTTTTTAATTGAGCGCGATGAAATCTTCCAAACGCTAAAAGCATTAAACAAGGTAAGCCATATTTAATTTGTATTTTTGAAACTTGAACTGAAATTTCCTCCATTAATCCCTTCCATGTAAAATTTTTAATTAATTTTTCATTTAAACTTTCTAAACTCTCTTTCAATTTATCATAATAGAATTCCTCCGTTAAAAATGGCTCAGTTTCTACAAATTGAAATATCCTTAAAGCTCCTGCCAAGCGCCAATTAATAAAATCTAAAGACAATTTTAATGCTTCGCTTAATACGATATTATCATTAGGAAAATGGTTCAATAAAGATTTAAGATTCTTGTTTATTTCATCATAATATTTTAAATAATGATCATATATCTGAGAATAAGAATAACCTAATACGTCAATGAATGTAAAAATCTCTAATAAATCAACAAATAAATCAATGTATTTTTTATTTTCAACCAATTTTTTGAATTCTCCATCATGTACTAATGAATATACGCTTAAATAGGTGGATTCTCCCGTGTAGATTGTTGCAAATAACAAGTGATATTTTATTACACTTAAAACAAGTAATTCTTCCTCATATTTTAAATTAAAATTACTTAACAATTTATCTTCTCTGATTACTTTGAAACTATAGAAAGGATGTTCACTTTTCCTCACAAATCTTCCTATATCATGGTAAGCCAAGATTAGAGCCATTAGAAAATCTTCTTTATCATTTAAGCATTGAACCTTTTTTTCCAAAAGAGAAATCGATGAGTTTGAAAGAGACCTGTGGCTAAAAGTTCCTTTTTTTAGAGAAAAAAAGATTTTAAAGACTCTAAAAATATGGCGAATTGTTCGCTGAAATTCAGAAAAATCTTTTTCTTTTCCCATTCCAAATATATCGATTAAATTTGGGAAATGTTTTAAAAAATCCTCAAATTTGCTTGTTTCTTCCAAGTTTTTAGTAAAATCAATCCATTCAAGCGAAATATTGCTAAATAGGTCAATCAAGCCATCTAACATTTCACGTGATTAAATTTTTAATTATTAATAAGAGTTTTTTGTTAAAATAAAGAATTTAAAATAAAACAATTATATGAAGTATAAATATTGATTATTTATTAAGATTTAAAAAATCTTAAAATAAAATTCAAATATTCGAGAAAAAAATAATGAAACCACCAATTTGTTGCATCTGTTCTAAGAGATTTGACAATACAAAGGAAGGTGATATCGTCTTTTTTAAAGAAACAGAATATGATATAGAATGGGATAAAGAAATGGAAGAACAAGGAAAAGTGGAACATCCACCTTATGCGGAATGGTTCTGTGGAGAGCATCTCGATGAAGCTCTGAAGTTAAAACATCTCCCTATTACTGAAGCTCTAAAAATATTAAAAAAGAAATTTGAGAAATAATAAAATATCTTTTATTTCTTTCCTGTAGCATGTAGAAGTTAAGACTCAATTGTTAGAGAATTAAGTTTCAATTTCAAGTATTAATTAAAGGAAACTAATTTTACAAATCTTCTTTCTTAATATCACCTTTTAAAATTGGATCATTTGTTCTCCTCATCCATTCAAATAACTTCTTTTTTAAACTTTCTTTAATATCGTTATAATCTGAATTTTCACTCAAGTTTGCAAATTCATTAGGATCATTCTCAAGATCATATAGTTCTTCAGTCAGTCTTGGATTATTATAATGATCTTTCATGCATTTACCAGATAAACCCATCGAAATATCCCGAGGCACCTGATATAATGTATCTAAAGGTTTAAAGTTATAGATATACTTATATCTCTCAGTTCTGATGCCTCTAATAGGGTCATAAATTTCATGAAATGTTTTTTCAGCAAAAATGAATTCTCGAAATGAATCAGATTCGCCCATTAAAACTTTTAAAAAGCTCTTTCCTTCTAACGATTTTGGAATTTGAGCCTTAATAAGATCCAAAATTGTTGGCAATAAATCAATGTTGCTTATCATTTGATTGAAAACCTTCCCACCAGAAAAATATTCTGACGATGGGAGAGACATTATTAATGATGTTTTAAGACCAGGATCATACAGCGTGCATTTAGCGCGAGGAAATGCAATACCATGATCTGTTGTATAGATAAATAATGTATTATCAAACAATGGAGAATCCTCTAAAAAAGCTAATATTTCACCTATTCCTTTATCTACAATCTCTACAGCTCCATAAAATTGGCCCAAATCTTCTCTAATCATTTCATTATCGGGAAGAAATGGAGGCACTTTCACCTTGCTTGGTGGAACGGGATCATTCCAAACGATAAATGGTCGGTGGGATTCAATTGTTCCTACATTCACGTAAAATGGCTTTTTATCTTTCTCATGATTTTTTAAAAATTCAATGAGGGCTGGAATCACGTTTTTAATGGAATATTTATAATCTTTCATCCTCCTGCTAACATTATCATACCCAAGATCTTCCACGCGATTAGTCTCATGTTGTAATCCTACTAAATGCGTGGAATATCCATTCTCTCTAAGATATATTGGAAGGGTTTTATTGAAATTCGGTAAGTTCCAACCCAAATTGGCTAAGCCCATCAAGCCATTTTGATGAGGATATAATGATGTTTGGATTGAGCCCCTACTGGGAGAACATTGGGGCGCTGTACAAAAATAATTCGTAAACTTGATACCTTTTGCCGCAAGCTTGTCAATATTTGGAGTATTTAAAGAATTTGGAGCTTGAGGTGAGTTATAACAACCTAAATATTGACCTTGATCGTGCGTGATGAATAAAATTATATTAGGCTTCATTTATTGAAATTATTATTTCAGAAATTAAAATCTTTAACTTTAACAAAAAAAGCATTCTTTAAAAGTAACCTAAAAATTTTATATATATTCTCCTCTGATAAAATTACAACACATTATAAAACTTAATTTTTAAGAATAAATAGGAGATTACTATATGAACGAAAAAGAAGAAATTAGACATAGTAAGTGGAACATGGCGAGTTATGGAGCAGGAAGCGGCGCTCGAGAATTTATCAACATGGCGTTTTCATCAGTAGTCTACTTTTACTATGAGAGCGTGATTGGATTAAATAGCGCAATAGTGGCATTGGCATTTATATTTTTCGCGATTTATAATATGTTTAATGACCCCATACTTGGATACTTGATCGAGCGTCCATTTAAGTTTACAAGAAAATGGGGGCGAAGATTTCCTTGGTTAATGATGAGTGGGATTCCTTTAGGACTTAGTTATATTATAGTATTCTGGCCACCAATTTTTGACCCAGTATCTGGAGAATGGGCTATATTTGCTTGGTTGCTCTTTACTTCTTGCTTATTTGATACATTTCACTCTCTCTTTTTTGTCTCTTATCTCTCATTATTCCCTGAAAAGTTTCAATCCGATAGAGAACGTAGGCTTGCTAGTGGCATATATATACCTATTGGTGTTATTGGTG